>JAISFK010000383.1 GCA_031263625.1 Clostridiales bacterium | reverse complement strand
GCCCCTCCTGTTCCGGCCGACACATCAGCTGCCGGCGCGAAGCGGCACACAATCGCGGCGTCCGCCAAGACGGGCGGCGCTATCGAGCCGTCCGGCAACGTATCCGTTGCGGCGGGCGCGTCGCAGACGTTCAAAATCACCCCCAAAGCGGGCTACAGCATTTCATCCGTGACCGTGGACGGAAAATCTGTTGGCGCCGCGGGCGAGTACCAGTTCAAGAATGTCGCCGGCGACCACTCAATCAGCGCGGCGTTCAAGAAAGACTCGCCGGCGCGCGCCGGCCGCGGCGAGGCCCAAAGCGGCGCGAATGGCGGCGACAACGCCAATGGCGGCGCCAGCGCCGCACCCGACGCCACGGCCTACGAGTTTCCGTTTGCCGACGTGCAGGAGGGCGACTGGTTTTACGGCGACGTGCTGAACGCCTACAGGCTGGGCCTGATCAACGGCGTGTCCGCCACGCGGTACGCTCCGGGAAACAGCATCACGGTCGCGGAAACCATCAAGCTCGCCGCCTGCGCGCATCGGCTGGCGAACACGGGGAGCGCGGGCTTCGCGCAGGGCGCGGAGGGCGAGCCGTGGTACAGCCCGTATGTGGCGTATGCCCTGGATGCCGCGATCATCGTGGGGGAATATGAAGATTACGGCGCCTACATCACGCGCGAGGAATTTGCGTTCATTTTCTTCCGCGCGGGCTCTGGCACTGGTTCTGGCGCAAGCTTAGGCGCGGATGCGGGCGGGTACGAGCCGATCAACAGCGTCGCGGACGGCGCCATCCCGGACGTCGCGGCGGACAACCCGCGCGCGAATGAAATTTACGCGCTGTACCGCGCCGGCGTTTTGGCCGGCAGCGACGCCGCAGGGACGTTCAACCTGAAAGCGAGCATCCTCCGCAGCGAGGCGGCGGCAATCCTGTCCCGCGTGTACGACCCCGAAGCAAGGGTGAGCGTGACGCTAAATTAGTGCCTTACAGGCGCATAACCGCAAAAAATAACAAAAAGCCAGCGCCTGTAAGGTACTAACGCCGCGCGGACGAGCGCGGCGCGGGCGCGAAGCGCCCGTGAGGAACGGGGAAACCGCATCCCAAACTGGCGAGCCATGGTACAGCCCGTATGTGGCGCATGCCCTGGACGCCGCGATCATCGACGGGGAATATTCAGTATAACATCCCGCGGCCGCGCCCCGGCGCAACGAAGCTGGCTGGCTGCTAGGCTGACGAAATGACGAAAACCGAAAATCTGCGAAAATCTGACGAAAATTCGCTTGCATCGGGCATGGCCTTATGTTAAAATTATGCACAGCGTTACTGTTGCAAGTCATTTTATTGTTAATGCTTCAAAATAGAGAAAGGGGATTCAGCAATGAAATCACGCAAAAAACACGCAAAACTCTTGTCCCTGCTCCTGTCGCTCGCCATGCTCGTCGGCGCGACGGCGGCAGCGCCCGCGGGCGCTGCGGCGGCCGGCGCCGCCGATCCGGCCGGTTCGGGCGACCCGCCCGCCGCTTCGGCCGACGCCCGGAAAATCAAGCTGAACGACGGGTGGCGCTTCAGCCTGCTGACCGAGCAGAGCACCTACAGCGCCGCGAGCCGCAGCCTTGACTCCACCGGCATGCAGGACGCCGAGCCGGACGGGTCGTGGATTACGGTCAACCTGCCCCACGACTGGAGCATCCATCAGGATTTCGTCAGCAACGGCACCTGGTCAAGGCCCGCCCAGGGCGCCCTTGCGGGAGGCACGGCCTGGTATCGCAAGACATTTGCCACTCCGGACGACTACGACGGCAAGAACGTCGTCGTCCAATTCGACGCCGTCCAAATGGTGAGCCAGATATACATCAACGGCACCCACCTCGGCAACCAGCAGCTGGGCTACGTTTCCTTTGAGTACGACATAACGCCCTATCTGCGGCCCGCCGGCGAGGAGAACATCATCGCCCTCAAGGTCATGTCGGACGGCGGGAGCGCCCGCTGGTACGCCGGCGCGGGCATTTACGGCAGCGTCTGGCTCATCGTCACCGACAAGATACACATTCCCCCCTACGGCGTCTTCGTGGCGACGGTCACGGACGAAGGCAGCGGCCGCTACGACATCCCCGACTTCAACAACCCCAGATACAGCGACGAGGCGACAATGGCCGCGCTGAAGCAGAGATCGACGGTCAACGTCCGCACCGAAGTTGAAAACAAAACATCGTCGGACTCCGTCGTCTCGGTGAGATCGACCGTTTACGGCAGGTCGTCCGAGGCCGTCGCCGTCCAGCAGACGGACGGCGTCGCCGTGGCGGCCGGCGGCAAAGCCGCGCTGGACCAGCTGATCGGCATCGACAGCCCGAAACTGTGGAGCGTTGACGATCCGAACCTGTATTGGGTGAGGTCGGAGATTATCCAAGGCGACAGCGTGATCGACTCCACCGACACGCGGTTCGGCATCAGGTACTTCTACTGGAAGCCCGGCGCCGCTTCCGGCACCGCCGAGCAGCAGCTTGGCGGGCTCTTCCTGAACGGCGAGCGCGTCAAAATAAACGGCGTCTGCGAGCACCGCGATCTGGGCTCCCTCGGCATGGAGACCTATCAGGCCGCCATTGACAGGAAGGTGCTGAAGCTCAAGTCGATGGGCGTCAACGCCGTCCGCTCGGCCCACAACCCGCTGTCCCCAGAGTATCTCGACGCGGCGGACCGGCTGGGCCTGCTGGTCATGAACGAGGGCTTCGACCAGTGGTTTATCAGCAAGGCCAGCAGCCGCGACTACAGCCTGTTCTTCGGCCGCAGCAACGACGCCACGTATACCAGCTCAAGCGGCGCCAGCGCCACCGGCGACATAATTATGTATCCGGGGCCGACCACGTCAACGAACACGACGTCGGCGGACGTCGCCAGCATGTCAACGAGCTACGGCCACTCCACGGGCAACTCGACCTCGCTGAACGCCTATGTCGAATGGCGCGACACCGAGCTGATGCCGAACGCCGTGCGCGACATACAGCAAATGGTCAAAATGAGCCGCAACTCCCCTTCGGTCTACCTGTGGAGCTCCGGCAACGAAATACTGGACCATTCTTTCGCATACGCCCTCGACACGCTGTCGATACTGTCGCAGGCGATTAAAGAGGTTGACTCCCTGGGCTTCTATTCCAACACGCTCTATACGTCCGAGAACCCCGGCGCGGGCGGCAAAGCCTCCCCCGGCGCGGGCGATCCCGTCTCGTGGAAAGACATCATCGGCGGGCAGCAGGCCTCGGCGTCCGGCAGGTACAGGACTGTGCGGCACATCGCGTACTATCCGAACGACGCCTACCCGGCGAGCCAGAACACGCCGATCGAGGCCGAGCCGATCGTCCGCTACGGCAGGCCGATAACAGGCGCGCCGCCCACATGGGCGAGCGAGGGGCCCAACTCCACCGGCGTCATCAAAGGCGCGAGCGCCACAAGATCCGGCATGGAGAGGATCATAGCGTGGGCGGACGTCGGCGGCGACAACTACGACACCGGCGCCTACACGGGCCGCAAAACCCGCAACCCGTGGGCGCTCATCGGCGGCACCGAGAACGCCTCGGCATTCTACACGAGGGGCGTGTACACCCTTGGCGGGTACAGGGACGCCGACTCGGGCAGGGTCAGCGGGGCCACGGGCTCCTATCCCGCGGAGTGGCCGTTCCACACCAACTTCCAGACGGCCAACGATTCCCTGCGCGGCCACCGCGACGACAACTACCCGTTCGTGTATGGCGAAATGGTCTGGACCGGGCACGACTACCTTGGCGAGCCCACGCCAGAGAGCTGGCCGGCCAAGAGCTCCAATTTCGGCATAATCGACACCGCGGGCTTTGAAAAGGACGCGTTTTACATGTACAAGAGCGCGTGGACGGACATTCCGACCGTGCGCCTGCTGCCGCAGAGATGGAACTGGGATCTGGGCACCGAAGTCCCGGTCATGATATACACCAACGCGAGCAGCGTCAAGCTGTATCTCAACGACGCCCTGCTGGGCACCTACAATTACGACAGGGACACGGCCAGCCCCATATACGTGCGGGCGGGCTACCACGCCTACCAGCCGGGCGAGCTGAAGGCCGTGGCATACAGCGAGGCCGACGGCGCCGGCAGCATAGTCGCCACCGACGCCGTCCGCACGGCGGGCGACGCGCAGTCCATAGAGCTCAAAGCCGACCGGGCTTTCATCGAAAACGACGGCTACGACTTGGTTTTCGTCGAGGCGAACATCATCGACGGCGACGGCACCATGCTGCCGCTCGCCGGCAACATGATCACGTGGAACGTCACGGGCGGCGAGATAGTCGCGCTGGACAACGGCGACATCAGGGATACGGTCAGGTTCCGCCCGGCCGGCTCGGACAACGCCGAAAACCCCCCTGTCAGGACATACAGCCGCAAGGCTTTTAACGGAAAGGCCCTGGCCATAGTCAAGGCCGACAGGGGCAGCACGGCGGACATTGCCATAACCGCGACGGCGGCCGAGGGCGACGCCGCGCTCGCCTCCAATGCCGTGACGGTAGGGGCGAGGGCGGAAATCGGCGACGGCTACGAGCGCCTCGACTACGAAAGAATCGAAGTGTCCACGGGCGTGGGCATAGCCCCGGAGCTGCCGTCCAGCCTCAGCGAGGTCTGGGACAACGGCCTGATAAAGCACTTCGACATATCGTCGTGGGATCTGTCGGGCGTCAACCTGAGCGCCGCGGGCACGTACACGGCCTACGGCTCCGCCGCCGGCTCGACGGAGCGGTTTGAGGCGACCGTCAATGTCAAGGAAATCGACTCCATCGGCGAAGTGAGCGTCACGACCATAGTCGGGGTCAGCCCGCCGCTTCCGAGAACCGTGCCAATAGCATACGCCGACGGCTCCGCCGGCTCGGCGGCGGTGGCCTGGGATCCCATCAGCCCGGAGCTGTACGCCGCGACCGGGACGTTTGCCGCGAGGGGCTGGCTCGGCGAGACGCTGTCCGTGACCGCCAGCGTGACTGTCAAGGGCCTTCTGTCGATAGGCGACATAACCGTTTACTCCATAGCGGGAACCATGCCGGAAATGCCCGCGACCGTTGACGCGATGTTCACGGACGGCACGGGCGAGCCGCTGGGCGTCGTGTGGGATCTCTCGCCGGACGCCCTGAACTATCCCGGCGTCGTGAGAATAACCGGAGCCGTGCTTGACTCCGACGTGACCGCCGCGGCCTGGGCGCACGTCCAGTTCGCGGTGGACGCCGCCGAGCTCGCCTACGCGGCCAGCCCGCCCGAAAACGTGAAGAAGGGCGAAGCGTACAACGGCGGCCAGCTCATAGAAAAGGGCGGATCGCTGGGTGCGCCGCCGACATACCACGCCAACGGCTTCGGCACCCTGGCCGCGGCCGGCGGGACCGAGATAACGATCGACATATCCGGCAGGGGCTTCCAGCGCTTCAGCGGAATAGCCAGCATAAGCGCCATAGGCGGGCCCGGATCGGTCGAAGCGGAGATATACGTGGACGGCGAGCTGGCTTTCGCGGGAGGCGCCGAAGGGAACGGCGGGCCGATGACCGGCATGAGCGAGTCGGGCGGCAGGCCATTTGCCGTGGATGTCGCCGGGGCTTCCACAGTCAAGCTTGTGACATATTCCAGAGGCTCTGGCGCCGACTGGGCGCCGACCGACGACGTGGCCGACTGGTGCGACGTAAAATTCCTGTCCACCGACGTGGCGACGAAGGAAGTCCGGTTCAGCGGCCAGAACATCAATCTTTTCCGCATAAAAAGCGGCCAGATCCCGGCGCTGGACAAAACCGTCGTGGCGGACGCGGGCCTCGCGTCGGACGCGGCCGCCGTCGCGACGGGCACTTTCATGGTCACATGGCCGAAGCTTGACGCGAGCATGTTCTCCGCCAGCGGCGTCAAGACGGTATATGGCAGGGTGGAGGGGACGAGCAACGGCATCGCCGTCGCGAAAGTCGTCACCGACTACAGGTCCGTCCGCGGGCCGGACACTTTGCCGGCTTCAGCCCTTGGCGAATACCGCGCGCTCGAAAGGTTCGACTACTCGACGACGGCAGGATCCGCGCCGGCGCCAGCCGAGGCCAGCATAACCCACTCCATGATCGACGCGTGGAGCACGGTGGGCATCGAGAATAACCTCGCGAACCCCGGATACGGGTTTGAATACGGGGTCTATCCGACCGCCGCCAACGCCACCAGCTCGATAACCCTCTACGCGCCCGACCTCAAGCGCTTTGTCATAAGGGGCACGGGCAACTTCCAGTCAACGGGCAACGTCAACCCGCAAAACCTCGACTTCGCCATTTCGGTGTCCGAGACGTCCGACGGGCCCTTTGCCGCCGTCCCGGACGGCAGCCGCGACAAGGCTTGGGAGCAGACCTCCGGCGACTGGCGGGCATTCAGCTACGCATCGACCGCCGACGTCGCCGAAGGCACGAACTACATAAGGATAACGTGGCCGAGCCTGTCCTCCGGCAATTACTGGCGCTACAACCTCAACCGCGTGTTCCTTGAGGGCGGGGAGAAGGATCCGGCCTCCGGCGGCAACGCCGGCGTGCTCGGCTTCAAGTTTGGCGAGTACGACGGGGACATAGACCTGGACGCGGGGACGATTGGCGTCACGGTGCCCGAAAGCGTGGACGTCACGAGCGTCGCGCCGGTTTTCGACCTGGTGAGCAAGACGGCGGACTACGCCCCCAAGGGGCCGCAGGACTTCTCGGAACCGGTTGAATATACCGTGACGGACGGCAGCGTGAGCAAGACATACACGGTGAGCGCGACCAGGGGATACAATGTGGTCTTCTGGCTCAACGGCGGGGCGATCGGCGGCGACGCGTCCGACGCCGCGCAGTTTGTGAAGAGCGGAACCGCCCCGTCCGCGCCCGCAAGCCCCGCAAAGGCGCTGCACTCGTTCGTCGGCTGGGGCGCGACGCGCGACGCGGCGAGCAGCGTGGACCTGGCGGAGCAGATCATCACGGGGGACACGGTCTATTACGCGAGGTATGACAAAGCGGCGTCGATGACGATTTACGCCAGCGCGGACGCCGGGCTGAAAACGTGGCAGGCCGAAAAAGGCTCAAACTACGGCGCGGACTCGACAATGCTGGTGCGCCAGAACACCGCGACCGGCACGAACGGGCTGTTCGGCCAGAACTTCACCACTACAAGCACGAGCGACGGCACCGACATGAAGACGGCCTACATCAAGTTTGACGTTTCCCAGCTGGCCGGCATTGAAGTCAACAGCGCCCAGCTGAACGTCCGCTACACCGGCAACACGAACAGCGGGGGCAACGGGGGGACATCCAGCCTCCTGGTGGCCAGAGTGGCCAGCTCGAGCTGGAGCGAATCCTCGATAACGTGGAACAGCAGGCCCCGCGAGCTATATGGCGACGTGAGCGGCGCGACGGCCGAAGGCGTCGCCCAATCAGCCAATTTCTCGGCGGCGCAGAGCACGGCGGCCAACACCGTGACGGACGTGCTGAAACTCTACAACACGCTGCCTTCCGCGGAAAGCGCGATCACGTTCGCGGTGACCATAGACAAAAGCAACCGCGACTACCAGCTCATGACCAAAGAGGGCGCGGGCGCCAATGCGGCAAACGCGCCAAGGCTGGTTCTTGGGATCGCCCCGACGCCCGATTACTGGGTAGCCTATGAGCTGAACGGCGGCACGGGCAAGGTTCCGCTTGAGCCCGACAAGGAAGCCGGCGCGGAGTTCGCCGCTGCGGGCGCGAGCGGGCTGGCCGGCCCCGACGGCATGCTGCTCAAGGAGTGGAACACGGAAGCGGACGGCACGGGCACGGGCTACAGCCCCGGCGACATCGTGGAGATGCCCGACGCGAACCTGACGTTGCACGCGATTTGGGCAAAGCACGTCATCGCTTCGTTCGAGGCCGCCGCCGACAGCGTCGGGAGCGTGACGATCAGAAGCTCCGCGCCGGAGGGGCTCATGCTGATTCTCGCGGCGTATGGCGGCAATGGCGCGCTGGCGGCCGTCAGCACGTATCCGCTGGACGCGAGCGGCGGGCAGGAGCAGAAGATAGCCACCGGCTTCGCCATCCCTGCTGGCGCGAGCGTGCGAGCGTTCCTGTGGGACAAAAACTACGTGCCGATGACCGAACCCAAAGAGATACGGTAGGCAGCTGGGCGACGGGCGGCGGGACGGCAGCCGGGTGGGCGACGGGCGGCAGCTGGCGGGGCGATAGCTGGCGATACGGCGGCCGGCGGTGCGGCAGGACGGCGATACGGCGGGTAACAGTCCGGCAGCCGGCGATGCGACAGCCCGGCGATACGGCGGGTAACAGTCCGGCAGCCGGCGATGCGACAGCTGGAAATATGGTAGCTGGCGGCTCAGCTTGGCCCAGAGCGACAGCCCGGCGCTACGGCAACTGGCGATACAGCTTGGCTAAGGGCGACGGCCCAGCTAGGTTTCCGAAAAAAGGCGGCGCGCGCAGCGCCGCCTTTTTTCCTGCCCGCGCGCCCGGCGTGGGTCTGGGCGCCCGGCATGGGCCCGCGCACTAGGCGTGAGTCCGCGCGATGCGCGGCTATGCGCAGGTCAGGCGCAGGCTAGGCGCAGGCTATGCACAGGGCATATTGCGCCATATTGCGCAGGGCATATTGCGCAGGCGCAGGCCGAAAACTTTTCGCGCGATCTATTGACAGCGCCGCGGAGGGCTGGTAGTATGATATGCAGTTAGCAATCACTAACTTTATTGACGTTTGGCGGGGTGTTAGCCCCGCCTTACACTAAGGAGGATAGCCATGAAAACTATCGGAAAAAGGGCGATCTCGCTCATCTGCATCCTCGCCCTCGCGTTGCCGCTCGGCGCGGCGGCGGCATTTGCGACGCCGGCAGCGCCCGCGGCGGCGCAGGGCGCGGCGGAGACGCTGCACGCGCTCGGCGTGCTGCGCGGCGTGGGCGAAAACGCGGACGGGACGCCGGACTTCGCGCTCGACAAAAGCGCGACGCGCGGCGAGGCCGTCACGGAGATCGTGCGGCTGCTGGGCAAGGAGCCGGAGGCGCTGTCCGGAAGCTACGACGCGCCGTTCGCGGACGTGCCGGACTGGGCGGCGCCCTACGTCGGCTACAGCTACGCGAACGGGATCGCGAAAGGCTACAGCGACGAGATCTTCGGGACGGGCGACCCGATCACGGGGGCGCAGTACCTGACGCTCCTGCTGCGGGCGATGGGCTACAGGGACGGGACGGACTTTGAGTGGGACACGGCCTACACGCTCTCCGACCGGCTGGGCATCACCGGCGGCGGGATTGACGCGTCCAACGCCTCCGCGCCCGGCGGCTTCACGCGCGGGGACATGGCGGCCGTCACCCTGTCCGCGCTCTCCAAGCCCGTGAGGGCGGGCGCGCGCGGCGCGACGGCCGCGGCGCCGAAAACGCTGCTCAAGTCGCTGCTGGACGAAGGCGCGGTGACGCCGGAGGCCATTGACGAGGCCGGGCTCGGCGACGCGCTGGAGGTTGCGGCCGCAGCCGGCGACGGCGACGGAGACGGAGACTCCGAGCCCGCGCCGTCATCGACGCCGGCCAAGACGCCGGCCCCCACGCCAGCGCCGGGCGGCGCCGCATACGGCGGCGGGCCTTCCAGCAGCTCGGACGCGGGCGCGAGCGTCCCGGCCACGCCGGCGCTTGTCGGCGCGTATTCCGTGGACGGCGTGAACTACGCGCTGCTGAACGCGCCGATCGGCAGCGAGGGCTACGCGTACAGAGTCGGCAGCGCCGACGCGGCGGCGAGCAAGGTGCTGTCCAAGAGCGACTCGACGCTGTACAAGGTCGAGTTCCCCGCAGGATCGAGCGGCGGCATCCTGGAGGCGCTCTACGGCGGCGCCCCGCGCGCGTCATACAGCGCGGCGTTCCAGTCGGCGGGCGCGCCGGCGCCCAAAACGCTGTACGGCACGGTGCCGATGAAGTTTTCCGAGTTCTTCCACGACGTGACGGGCGACAGCGTCCCCGACGCGCCGGGCGCGACGTCGTTCGCGCAGGGTGGGGCCGTCGCGGAGCCGAAGCTGTTCATCGCGCAGGGCACGCGCACCGGCAACCTGGGCACGCCGACATACGCGCAGGCAAAGGACTTGCCGCTCGTTGACGCCATATCGAGCGCGACGTTCGGCGACACGTCCGTGCATTTCGTGCCGGACGCGAACCTCACGAACAACGGCGACCGCACGCGCCCCGACGCGAACTTCGCGGTGACGGGCATAACAAGCGTCGAGGTTGGCGTGAGCTTCGACCTGTACGCGAACGCGAAGCTGCTCGACGGCGCTGGCCAGGCCACGGCGCAGAGCGCGAACGTGCTCGCGAAGATGGGGAGCTTCGCGCCGATCAGCAAGGTCGCAGCGGACGGCGCGATCGCGGACGCCTCCGGCCGGGCCATGGCCGACCTCGGCGTGTACCGCGTCAAATACCTGCTGGCCGACGGCAACTGGGGCGGGCGCGTGGCGCCCGCGGACGGCGCGGCCAAAGCGGTCAAGCCGCTCCCCGGCAACGACGCGGCGAGCGCGGACACCGAAGCGGCCGCGTATGGCGGCACGTGGGGCGACAAGACGACGGGCTACGTCATCGACAATCTCGAGCCCGAATACGCTGGCAACGACTACTGGACAAACTTCGCGAACTATTTCTACGCCGGATACATCACCGACGAGGATGGCCACACGGAGCCGCTCGTGTTCCTGCAGCAGCTGTTCACGCACATGGCGCACACGGACTTCGACATCGCGGTTTCGCCGTCGCGCTTCGCCCGCTTCGCAGACCTCAAGCCCTCCGGGACGTACCGGGTGAAGGTTCTCGCATGGGGCTTCCGCGACATCGACTTTGAGGTCGAGCTGAAAGACTTCGTGAACGGCGGCGCGACGCTCTCGGGCAGCGCGTCCGTGCAGGTGACGACGACGAGCACGAGCCTGCCGCTCACGGTCACGGGCGTGGACGTGTTCAGCGCGGCCGGTGCGAGCCTGAAAAAGGGCTCGGCCGCGGTCAGCGCCTCCGACTACAGCATAGCCGAGAGCGGCGGCACGGTCACGCTGACGCTGAACAGCTCGCTGCTCGCGGGCAGCTACCAGGGCGCGTACACGCTGGCGCTCACGGCCGACACGGCTGACGTGGCGTCCAAGCAGATAACCTTCACGCTGATCAACCCGGCGAGGCCCCTGCTGACCGCCAACAGCGACCTTTCGGGCGGCGCGGACGGGACGCAGGCCGCCCCGCTCCCCGTCGCGCAGTCGGCGGGCAGCCTGTACTTCGACGTTGCGGACTTCGCCGCGTCGCTGGTCACGGCGGGCCGCTCGGTCAGCTCGGTGGCGCCGGCCGGCGGGGGCGCGGCCGTCAGCGGCGCGTTCAAGAACAGCGGCGCGGGGACGCCGTACCGCATCGACCTCTCCGCGCTGAGCGCGGGGACGACATACGCCGTCACGGCGATCGCCACGGGCTTCAACACGCAGACGTACTACATAGCGGTGACTTAGCCCAAAGGCGGGCGGC
>JAISFK010000377.1 GCA_031263625.1 Clostridiales bacterium | reverse complement strand
GCCCCGCCGCGCCCTGCGCCCGCTACCCGTCGCGCATGGGTATCATCTGTATCTCGCCGTTGTCCATCTCCAGCGCCCACACGGGCCAGAGCGACGAGCTGCCCGTGTAGCTGTTCATGTCTATGTAGTACGCGATGCTGATGTCGCTCACGGACATGTCCGTCAGGCTCTCCCCGCTGTCTATGGTCTGGAAGTACGTCTGCAGCCTTTTCACGTCCGTGCCGAAGAACAGGTCAACCAGCGCCCACTTGCACGAAAGCGTCCTGCTCTCGCTGGCGGCCACGCTTATGGCGTTCTGGTAGACCAGCGTGCTGTCGCCCTGCTTTTGCAGGTACTGGAAGTATATGGGGTAGTCGTCCAGTATGTAGTCGAACGTGAAGCGGTAGGCCGAGTCGGACTCGCCCTCGTATACCCCGCTCAGGTAGAGCTCGGCGCCGCCGAGCAGCCGCGTCTCTATGTTCAGGACGTACTCGATCGCGTTGCGCAGGGCGCCGACGAGGCTCCCCTTCTCAAAGGGCTGGGCCGCGGACGTGTAGCTGTAGTCCATGAAGCCGTCCTTGCCCAGCCTGTACAGGCTGGTTATGTTCTTGAACACGAGCGTGTCGCTGAAGTCCAGCGAGCGGCTGTAGCTGTAGACGTCGTTGCCGAGGATGATGTTCTCGAGCTCCGACTTGTCCCTGACGTCGGTGGGCGCGGAGTATTTCAGCTTGCGGTATATGTTCGTCTTCTGCCCGTCCACGACGCAGAACACGTCGCTCCGGAAGCCGGGGAAGCGGCTGCCGCCGAACTCGCTGATCATCTTGTACGACGCGACGTTCTGGCCGTCCGCGCTGAGCGCCTTCAGGCTCGCGTCCAGCTGCCCGCGCATGCGGGCGCAGTCGGCGGACGCCGAGTGGAACTGGACTATCTTGCCGCCGGCCAGCACGTACAGGCTGACCACCTGCCCGGCCGCGCTGCCGTCGGGGACTATCAGCAGCTTGTCCATCTGCTGCGGCGCGTTCGACGCCGTGCTGTAAAGGTTGATCGCCCATTTCAGCATGTCCTGCCGGACGGGAACCTTGAACTCGACGAGTATGCTGCGCCGCATGGCCAAGCCCGCCCACTCCGAGGCGTCCAGCTCGCGCACGGGCTTCTGGCTCAGTATTTCCTCGCAGTAGCGGCGGCTGTCGCCGACGACCTCCGCGAACAGGTCGCTCTTTCGCGGCAACAGGAAATGGGCCTCGTCGCCGTCGCACACGGTGATCCTGAACGGGTTCAGCAGCACGGCCGCGGCGGCCGAAAGCCCGCCGCCGGCGGGGTCGGCCTCTGCGTCCAGGCCGGCCCTGCCGCCCGACGCTTCCGTCCGCAGGCCGAGCAGGCCCGCCGCAAAATAAAAAGGAGAGCTACGGCCGTCGTTATTCCATAGAATCCCCACCTGCAACAAACTCGACAATAATAAAACCACTATTAATGCGGATTTGATATGTTCTTTTTTTATGTCGCGCTCCCCGCCTCTTGAGTCTCTGCGTCTCTGGCGCTGCTTGCGCCCCGCGCCTCTGCGCCGCTTGCGCCCCTGCGTCCCCCGCTTGCGCTTCTAATACCGCGCTGCGCTATTCCGCTATGCCGCTTGCGCCCCCGCCTACGCCTTCTGGGCGCTCTCCAGCTCCTTGATTATGCTCAGGAGCGTGTGCTCCTTCAGCTTCTCGCTGATCTTGTCGGCCACGCTGCGCCCCTTGCACACGATTGTGAACTTCGTCACCTGAATGTCGCCCGACGCTAGGCTCTCGCCGGACGCGAGGATTTCGCCTCCGGCCTCCCTGCACACGGCTATGGCGAAGCTGTTCTCGCCCTCCGACAGCAGCACGTTGCTCGAAAACACGCCGTTGAGGCCGATCGTCACGCGGGCCTCGCCGTCAACGTTCAAAAATTCCTCGTACAGCCCCGTCGCGGGGTTGAGCCTGGCGAGGTAAAGCGCGAGCGAGCCCTCGGCGGCCGCCTCGCTGCGCGCGCCGCAGATGGAAAACGCGCTCTTGTACACCGTTTCGCCGTCAACCGGCTTCGTGACCGTCACGAAAAACGGCTCCGTCCCCTCCGCCGCGGCGTTTATCGCGCCGAGCAGCAGGGCGTTCGCCTTGGCGTCGGCCTCCGACTGCGGGGCGGGCGCCGGAGCGCCCTGCAAAACGGCCGCGACGGCCGCGCCGCCCGCCGCCTGCGCCGGGGCGTCGGCGGCTTCCGCCGGCACGTCGCGCGCGGGCGCGAAAGACGCGGAAGGCGCGGAAATGGAAAACGCGCCTATTGCGCCAGAGCCAGCGCCCGCTGCCTGCGCGCCGTCCACATGCGCGCCGCTCGCGCCCGCCTGCGCGCTGTCAATATGCGCGCCGCTCGCTCCATATGCGCCGTGCGCGCCGCCGTCGCCCGGCTGCGCGAGCGATCCGGCCTGCGCAGCCAAACACAAAACGAGCGCCGAAACCATGGCGACAGCCAGCTTCCGCGCTTTTCGCCTGCGCCGCCTTTGCTCCCGCGCCGCCCGCTCCTCTGTTTTTCGCTCAAATTTTATCATATCAAACCCGCCGCAAATGAGTTTTTAGACCTTGCCATAGCCATATTGGATCCTGCCGCAGCCATATCTGTTGCGCGATTCCGCCGCCGCGCCGCGCTTCCATCGCAATATGTAGTATTATATCCTTAATTTGTTACATTGCCGTTACATATTATTTACATATCATTTAAAAATCTATTAAGTTTCGCGTCAGCCTCCGGCGCCAGCCGGCATCACGGCCAATGCGCCCAGCGCCGCAGGCAATGCGCCCAGCCGGCATCGCAGGCAATGCGCCAGCCCTCGGCGCCCGGCGTCCCGCGCCAGCCCGCCCGGCCGCGCCCCTCCCGCGCCAGCCCCGGCGCCCCGCGCCGCAGCCGCCGACCGCCGTCACGCCGTCACGCCGTCACGCCGTCACGCGTCGGAGGGGTTGATCGGCAGCCTTATGAGCACGTCCGTGCCCTTGCCGAGCTTCGAGTTGATGACGATGGCGCCCTTGTGCCCGCTGACGATCTCGCTGGCGATGGCCAGCCCCAGCCCCGTGCCGCCCATGTCGCGCGAGCGCGCCTTGTCCACGCGGAAGAAGCGCTCGCACAGCCTCGGGATGTCCTCCTCCGGCACCCCTATGCCCGTGTCGCTCACCTTCACGTGCACCTCGCTCGCCATGCGGCTGACGTAGATCGTGATGCTGCCGTAGTCCGGCGTGTACTTGAGCGCGTTGCCTATCACGTTGATGAACACCTGCTCCAGCTTGTCCCTGTCCGCCCACACGTCCGGCACGCTGCCGAACACGTAGCTCGTCATGGACTGCGACTTTTCCCTCGCGACGAGCTGCAGCCTGTCAACGCAGGCCCTGAGCGTCATCACGACGTCTATGCGGCTGAACAGCCAGCGGGCCTGGTCGTTGTCGAACCGGGACAGCTGCAGCAGCTCCCTCACGAGCCTCGCCATCCTGTCGGCCTCGGAGTGTATGACGCCGATGAACTTCTCGGCCGTCTCGCGGTCCTCCATGCCGCCGTCCAGCAGCGTCTCCGAGTAGCTGATGATCGACGTCAGCGGCGTGCGCAGCTCGTGCGACACGTTCGCGACGAACTCGCGGCGCATGCTCTCCAGCTTGTACTGCTCCGTGACGTCGTGGACGACGGCGATCAGGCCGCCTGGCTTGTTAGCTATGTCCGAGAACACGGAGCAGTGTATCTCGAGCGCCTGGTCCTCGTACTCGGCCGTGTGCTCCCAGCTCGCGATCTCGTCCGACGCCTGGATGCCGGCGATGGTCCTGCCCATGCCGAAGTGCTCGGAAAACTCGTCGAACGGCGCGTGCGCGAGGTCCTCGCCGATCCTGCGCGCGGCGGCGGGGTTCGAGAGTATGACCTCGCCCTTCATGCTGTACGCGATTATGCCGTCCTGCGAGCAGTTCAGAATGTTCTCCTGCTTGTTCTTCTCGCTGGTTATCTCCTCCAGGTTGGCCTTGAGCGCCTTCGCCATCTTGTTCGACGCCCTCGTCAGCTCGCCGATCTCGTCGTCGGACTTCGCCTCGACCGCCTGGTCCAGGTCGCCGTCCGCTATCCTGTTGGCGCTGTTCATGAGCCGCTTGATGGGATCGGTGATCGTCCGCGCGAGCAGGTATCCGGAGACGGACGCGATGAGCACGGCCAGGAGGCTGCTGAGCAGGATCGCGTCGCTGAACGAGCCCGTGAGCGCGCTCCACGCCTCGCTGCTGTAGCGAAAGTAGAGCACGTAGTCGTGCGAGGCGCCGCCCGCATCCGGGTCCGACAGCGGCACGAGCCGCGCGTAGTCGTAGTAGCGGCGGCCGTCCTCCGTGCGGACGATGGCGCTGCCCCGCCCCTCGCCGGCGTCGTTCAGCGTGGACAGGAGGTTCGGGGAAGCCAGTATCTCGTTCACGAAGCGGTTCCTGCTGGAAATGAAAAGGCCGTCGGACGAGTGCGCGATGTTGTTGACGTCCGACTTGTCGATGATCGTGTAGCTCTTGTACTCGTCGAGGTTGAACAGGTAGAGGGAGTTCATCTCGTCCCGCAGATAGACGAGCATGTCGTCAAGCGTGGAGTCCGCGTTTATCTGCCAGTTGCGGAAGCCGCTCTCGACGGCGTCGATGAAGCGGCCGTAGTAGATGGCCTCCACCCTGTTGTTGAGGACCAGGCCGACCGGTATCACGAGCGCTATGGCGACGACAGCGAAAATGAAAACGAGGCGCCACTGTATTGACCTAAACAAACGCAGATCTCCCTCCAGCCAGTCTGCTTGCC
>JAISFK010000368.1 GCA_031263625.1 Clostridiales bacterium | reverse complement strand
CTCCTTTTTAAGCGCCTTCATCGCCAGCCCGAAGTGGTCGCGTATGCGGTCGTTGAACTCCTCCGCCAGCCCGGCCGACATGTCGGCCGGGCTGCACCTCACCGCGTTCTGGCAGTACTCCTTGTACGTGTCCAGGTACTCCTTGTTTTCCACGAGCTCTCTCTTGCCGTAGTCATACGTGTAGAACGTCTTGCGAAACTCGTTGACGATCTTTGACTCCCACGCCAGCGCGCGGAGCTTCCACGCCTGGTAGTCGTCGGGGTGCTTGTCCAGCATCTTCTGGAAGCAGGCGTCGGCCATGTCGTGCTTTTTCTGCTCAAGAAAGGCCATGCCGCAGCGCAGCAGCATGTTGTAGCCCTCAAGCTTGCTCAGATCCGTCTCGCCCTTGGTCTTCAGCTCGTAAAAGACGAACGCGTCCTGCGCGTCGAACTGGCTGCCGCACCGCGTGCAGAAGATCGTCTCGCTCGTGCTGTCAACCTTCATTATGTTGTCGCAGCTCAGGCACATGGCCGCCCGGAACATCATGCCCCGTGCGTTATCGCGGCCTGGGCCGCGGCGAGGCGCGCTATCGGCACCCTGAACGGCGAGCATGACACGTAGTCAAGCCCCGTCATGTGGCAGAACTCGATGGACGACGGATCGCCGCCGTGCTCGCCGCATATGCCGAGGTGTATGTCGGGGCGGGCCTGCCTGCCCAGCCTCGCGGCCATCTCGACGAGCTTGCCCACGCCCGTCCTGTCCAGCCTCGCGGTCGGGTCGTACTCGAAGATCTTCTTGGCGAAATACTCGTCGAGTATCCTGCCCGCGTCGTCGCGGCTCAGCCCATACGCCATCTGCGTGAGGTCGTTCGTGCCAAACGAGAAGAACTCGGCCTCCTGCGCCACCTCGTCCGCCGTGAGCGCCGCCCTCGGTATCTCTATCATCGTGCCGATCAGGTAGTCGAGCCGCTCGCCCGCCGCCTTGAGCACGCCGTCGGCCGTGGCCTTCACGATGTTCTTGACATACTTCAGCTCCTTCACGTCGCCGACGAGCGGGATCATGATCTCCGGGCGCACGTCCGCGCCCCGCGCCCTCGCGTTGATCGCGGCCTCGATTATGGCCCGCGTCTGCATCTCCGGGATCTCCGGGAAGATGATCGCGAGCCGGCAGCCCCTGTTGCCGAGCATCGGGTTGATCTCGTGCAGGTTGCGCACGATGTCCCGAAGCTCGCCCTCGTCCATGCCCATCTCCTTCGCGAGCGCCTTTATGTCCTCGTCGGCCTGTGGCAGGAACTCGTGCAACGGCGGGTCCAGCAGGCGGATCGTCACGGGCATGCCGTCCATCGCCTCAAAGATGCCCTCGAAGTCCTTCCTCTGCATGGGCAGGATCTTGTCCAGCGCGCGCCTGCGCTGCTCCTCCGTCTTCGACACGATCATCTCGCGCATGGCGGCGATCCTGTCCTCCTCGAAGAACATGTGCTCCGTGCGGCACAGCCCGATGCCCTCGGCGCCGAATTTCACGGCCTGCGCGGCGTCGCGCGGCGTGTCCGCGTTCGTCCGCACCTTGAGCCTGCGCAACGAGTCCGTCCACGACATGAACGTGGCGTAGTCCTCGCCCTGCGTGGACTCGGCGGTCGGCAGCCGCTCGCCGTACACGTTGCCGGCGGATCCGTCGAGCGATATCCACTCGCCCTCCCCGTAGCGCCTGCCCGCCTTGTCTATGAAGTACTTGCCCTCCTCGCTGATCGTCACCTCGCTGCAGCCGGCCACGCAGCATGTCCCCATGCCCCTGGCCACGACGGCCGCGTGCGACGTCATGCCGCCCCTCGACGTCAGTATGCCCTGGGCCACGTTCATGCCCTCTATGTCCTCTGGCGACGTCTCCGCGCGCACGAGCACGACGAGCTTTTCGCCCGCCTTGAACGCGGCGACGGCGTCCTTCGCCTCAAAGTATATCTTGCCGGTGGCGGCGCCCGGCGAGGCCGGCAGCCCCTTGGCCACGGGCTTGGCGGCTTTCAGCGCCGACGGCTCGAAGTTCGGGTGCAGCAGCGCGTCCAGCTGCTTGGGCTCGACTTTCAGTATGGCCTGCTCCTTGGACACCATGCCCTCGCTCACGAGATCGACGGCGATCTTCACGGCGGCGGCGGCGGTGCGCTTGCCGTTGCGCGTCTGGAGCATGAACAGCTTGCCCTTCTCGATCGTGAACTCCATGTCCTGCATGTCCTTGTAGTGGGCCTCGAGCTTGTTCGCGATCCCGACGAACTGGTTGTACGCGGCCTCGTTGACCTGCTTGAGCTGGTCCAGCGACTGCGGCGTCCTTATGCCGGCGACGACGTCCTCGCCCTGCGCGTTCATGAGGAACTCGCCGTATATGCGGCGCTCGCCCGTGCTGGGGTTGCGCGTGAACGCCACGCCCGTGCCGGAGTCGTCGCCCATGTTCCCGTACACCATCTCCTGCACGTTCACGGCGGTGCCCCAGTCGCCCGGTATGTCGTTGAGCCGCCTGTACGTGATGGCCCTGTCGTTGTTCCACGAGCGGAACACGGCCTTGATGGCCTCGATCAGCTGCTGCCTCGGCTCCTGCGGGAAGTCGAAGCCCTTGTGGTCGCTGAAGATCTTCTTGTACGCGGCGACGACCTCCTTGAGGTCGGCTGCGGTCAGGTCGGTGTCGTACTTGGCGCCGCGCCGCTCCTTGGCGTCGCTGAGCGCCTTGTCGAAATTGGACTTGGGGATCTCCATCACGACGTCGCTGAACATCTGTATGAACCGCCTGTAGCTGTCATACGCGAAGCGCTCGTTCGCCGTCAGCCGCGCCAGCCCCTCGACGACGCGGTCGTTCAGCCCCAGGTTCAGTATCGTGTCCATCATGCCCGGCATGGACGCCCTCGCGCCGGAGCGCACGGACACGAGCAGCGGCTCGTCCGGGTTCCCGAACTTCTTGCCGATGTCGCTCTCCAGCCGCGCCAGCCGCTCCTCGATCTCCGACAGTATGTCGCCTGCTATCGCCTCGCTGTCGTCGTAGTAGCGCGTGCACGCCTCCGTCGTGACCGTGAACCCCCTCGGCACCGGCAGCCCCAGCCCCGTCATCTCCGCGAGGTTCGCGCCCTTGCCCCCCAGCAGGTTCTTCATTCCCGCGTTGCCCTCGCTAAACATGTAAACATATTTTGCCATCTCTTGCCTCCGTGTATAATATATTATATTTTGTAGATGCCTATGCTATGGCCGGCGCGCCGCCGGCGCCGGTACGGCTGGCTGGCGGCGCATCGCCGGGCCGGCTAGAACGAGAACTTGCCATCTGGCTGGCTGGCGCGGCGATGCGCGCCGCCGGGACAACTGGCTGGCTGGCCATCTGGCTGGCGCGACGAGGCGCCGGCTAGAACGAGAACTTGCCGGCAAGCCACTGCCCCAGTTCGGCGATCGGCAGCCGGACTTGGCTCATGGAGTCGCGCTCGCGGACGGTCGCCATGCCGTCGCCTTCGGACTCGAAGTCGTATGTGACGCAGTACGGCGTGCCGATCTCGTCCTGGCGCCTGTAGCGCTTGCCGATGCTGCCCGCGTCGTCGAACTCGCAGGCGCACAGCTTGGACAGCTGCCTGTACACGTCGAGCGCCTTGTCGCTGAGCTTCTTCGACAGCGGCAGCACGGCGGCCTTGACGGGCGCGAGCGCCGGGTGGAAGCGGAGCACGGTGCGCACGTCGCCCTCGCCCACCTCCTCCTCGTCGTAAGCGTCGCAGAGGAACGCGAGCGCCGCCCTGTCCGCGCCCAGCGACGGCTCTATGCAGTACGGCACGTACTTTTCGTTTTTGGCCTGGTCGAAATACGACAGGTCGTCGCCAGAGTGCTCCATGTGCCGCTTCAGGTCGTAGTCCGTCCTGTCCGCGAGGCCCCACAGCTCGCCCCAGCCGAACGGGAACAGGTATTCAAAGTCCGTCGTCGCGTTGCTGTAAAAAGACAGCTCCTTGGGCGAGTGGTCGCGCAGCCGCAGGTTCTCGGGGCGCATGCCCAGCGACAGCAGCCATTCGCGGCAGAAATCCTTCCAGTAGGCGAACCATTCGAGATCCGTGCCCGGCTCGCAGAAAAACTCCAGCTCCATCTGCTCGAACTCGCGCGTCCTGAACGTGAAGTTGCCGGGCGTGATCTCGTTCCGAAACGACTTGCCGATCTGGCATATCCCGAGCGGCAGCTTGCGGCGGGTCGTGCGCTGGACGTTCCGAAAATTCACGAAAATGCCCTGCGCCGTTTCCGGCCTAAGATACAGCTCGGCCTGCGAGTCGTCCGTGACGCCCTGGAACGTCTTGAACATCATGTTGAACTTGCGCACGTCCGTGAAATCCGACGCGCCGCAGACCGGGCATCGGACGGTGCGCTCCTTTATGAACGCCGACAGCTCGTCGTTGGACCAGCCGTCGAGCTTCACCTGCTCGCCGTTGCTTTTCGCCCACTCCTCTATGATGTTGTCGGCGCGCCCGCGCGACTTGCAGACGCGGCAGTCTATGAGCGGGTCCGTGAAGCCGCCCACGTGGCCGGAGGCGACCCACACTTCGGGATTCATGAGTATGGCGCAGTCCACGCCGACGTTGTGCTCGCTCTGGCGCACGAACTTCTCCCACCACGCGCTCTTGACGTTGTTTTTCAGCTCGACGCCCAACGGCCCGTAGTCCCACGCGTTGGCCAGCCCGCCGTATATTTCGGAGCCCGCGTATACAAACCCCCTGTTTTTCGCGAGCGCGACTATTCTTTCCATTGTCTTTTCCGTGTTCACCATGGCTAAAACCATCCCTTGTCAAGTTTTGGGGCAAAAGCGCGGGCGCAAACGCCTGGGCGCAAATGCCTGAGCGAAAGCGCGGGCGCAAATGCCTGAGCGCAAATGCGTCCTCGTGCGGCGCGAAAGCGCTCTGTCGCGGCGCGGCGGCCGGGCCTGCGTTTTGACGGCCAAGCCAGCGTTTTTGCGAGGCGCCGCGCCGGCCGAATCAGCTTTTGGCGGATGCGCTCTTGCCGGTTCCGCTTTTGCTGGAGCCGCTTTTTCTGGAGCTGCTTTTGCTGGAGCCACTTTTGGCAGTCTCGCTTTTGGCTGCGCCGCTCTCGCCAGCCTCGCTTTTGGTGGCGCCGCTTTTGCTGGCGCCGCTCTCGCCAGCCTCGCTTTTGGCGGCGCGGATTTTGCTGGAGCCGCTCTCGCCCGCCTCGCTTTCGGCAACCTCGCTGTTGCTGGCGCTGCTCTCGCCAGCCGCGCTTTTGGCGGCG
>JAISFK010000278.1 GCA_031263625.1 Clostridiales bacterium | reverse complement strand
GCGACCTCACCGCCTGCCTGCCCATAGAGGGCGAGGACTTGGCGGAGCGGCTCAAAGCCGCGCTTTCGCATATCCGGGGCGAGTACGCCGCCGCCGAGCTTGACGACCTCGAAGGCGTGGACAGCCACGCGATACCCGCCGACCCGCACGTCAGGAATTTCAGCTACGCCCTCGCCGCGCCCGCCGCGGAGCCAGGCGGCGCGGGCGGCCCCCAAGCCGCGGGAATCGGCGAGGGGCGGGTGTACTACCGCGAGAACTCGCTGATGTACCCCGTTGACCTGCCGGCGTCCTCGCTGGAGCGCATCAAGGGCATGATAGCCCTGCGCGGCTGCGTCCGCAAGCTGATCGAGCTGCAGCTCGACGAGCGCCCGGAAGCGGAAATCAAGGCGCGGCAGGCCGAGCTCAACGAGCTCTACGACGCCTTCGCCGCCGAGCACGGGCTGATCAGCAGCCAGGCGAACAGCCGCGCGTTCAGCGCCGACTCCGCGTACTACCTGCTGTCCTCCCTCGAAGTCCTCGACGAGGACGGCAGGCTGGAGCGCAAGGCGGACATGTTCACGAAAAGGACGATCAAGCCGAAAACCGCGATCTCCCATGTTGACACGGCGAGCGAGGCCCTGTCCGTGTCCATCGGCGAGAAAGCCCGCGTGGACCTGGACTACATGGCAGAGCTCACAGGGTTTGGCCGCGAGAGGCTGCTCGAAGATCTGCGCGGCGTCGTGTTCCTCGACATCGGCTCCGCCGGCTCGCAGGAAAAAACCTACGTCACGGCCGACGAGTACCTGTCGGGCAATGTGCGAAAAAAGCTCGAGCTCGCGAGAGCGGCGGCGGCGGCCGCGCCTGAGCTGGAGGCCAACGCCAGGGCGCTCGAGGCCGTCCAGCCGAAAGACCTCGAGGCGGGCGAAATCACCGCAAGGCTCGGCGCGACGTGGATCCCGCCGGAGTGCGTCCAGCAGTTCATGCACGAGCTGCTGGGCACAGGATGGCGCAACCGCGGCGTGTACCAGGTCAAGTACCACCCCAGCACGGCCGAGTGGCAGGTCACGAACAAGGGGCGCGGGCAGTTCAGCGACATTCCCGCCACCGTCACCTACGGCACAAAGAGGATGAACGCCTACCAGATTATCGACAGCACCCTGAACCTGCGCGACGCGCGCGTCTACGACCTCATCGTCGATCCTGGCGGGAATGAGCGGCGCGCCCTCAACAAAAAAGAAACCATGCTCGCCCAGCAGAAGCAGGAGCTGATCAAGCAAAAATTCAAGGACTGGCTGTGGCGGGAGCCGGAGCGGCGGCAGGCCCTCGTGCGGCGGTACAACGAGCTTTTCAACTCCACGCGCCCGCGGGAGTACGACGGCAGCCACCTCGTTTTCAGCGGCATGAACCCCGAAATCGAGATGCGCCCCCACCAGCTCAACGCCACGGCGCGCGGGATTTACGGCGGGAACGGGCTTTTGGCGCATGAGGTCGGCGCGGGCAAGACGTTCACGATGGCGGCGATAGCGATGGAATCCAAACGGCTCGGGCTGTGCCACAAATCGCTGCTCGCCGTGCCGAACCACCTGACAGAGCAGTGGGCGGCGGAGTTCCTGCGGCTGTACCCATCGGCGAACATCCTCGTGGCGGCGAAGCGCGACTTTGAAATGCGGAGCCGCAAGAAATTCTGCGCAAAAATCGCCACGGGCGACTATGACGCGGTGATAATCGGGCACTCGCAGCTGGAAAAAATCCCGATGTCCCGCGAGCGGCAGGAGCGCCAGATTCGCGAGCAGATCCAGGAAGTCGCGGAAGGAATACACGGGCTCAGGCAGGCGAACGGCGAGAGGCTGTCCATCAAGGCGCTCGAAAAAACGAAGCGCGGCCTTGAGGCCAAACTCACAAAGCTGCTCGGGAAGAAAGGCCGCGACGACGTGGTGACGTTCGAGGAGCTGGGCGCTGACAGGCTGTTCGTGGACGAGGCGCACAATTTCAAAAATCTTTTCCTCTACACGAAGATGCGCAATGTGGCGGGCCTGTCGAACACCGAGGCGGCAAAATCCTCCGACCTGTTCATGAAATGCCGGCACATGGACGAGGAAAGCGCAAAGAAGCACGGCCGCCCGTGCGGCACAATTTTCGCGACCGGGACGCCGATCACGAACTCCATGAGCGAAATGTACACAATGCAGCGGTATCTCCAGTTTGACGCGCTCGCGGCGAAGGGGCTGTCCCATTTCGACTGCTGGGCCTCCATATTCGGGGAGACGCAGACCAGCATCGAGCTGGCGCCGGAGGGCACGGGCTACCGCGCCCGCACGCGCTTCGCGCGCTTCCACAACCTGCCGGAGCTCATGGCCATGTTCAAGGAGACGGCCGACATCCAGACGGCGGACATGCTGCGGCTCCCCGTGCCCAAGGCAAAGTTCGAGAACGTCATCGTGGAGCCGTCGGACATCCAGAAGGAAATGGTGGCGGGGCTGTCCGAGCGCGCCGCCAAGGTGCACCGCCGCGAGGTTGACGCCCACATAGACAACATGCTGCGCATTACGACGGACGGGCGCAAAATCGGCCTGGACCAGCGCCTGATGAACCCGCTCCTGCCCGACGAGCCCGGAAGCAAGGCCAACGCCTGCGCCGGCAGGGTTTTCGGCATTTGGAGCGAAACCCGCGCCAGCCGCCTGACGCAGCTCGTGTTCTGCGACTTTTCGACGCCGAACAAGGACGGCAGGTTCAACGTGTACAGCGACATCCGCGGGAAGCTGGCGGCCCGCGGGATCCCCGAAAGCGAGATGGCGTTCATCCACGACGCGGACACCGAGACGAAAAAGAAAGAGCTGTTCGCGAGGGTGCGGCAGGGCAAGATCAGGGTGCTGTTCGGCTCCACGTTCAAGATGGGGGCCGGGACCAACGTCCAGGACCGCCTCGTCGCGATCCACGACGCCGACTGCCCGTGGCGCCCCGCCGATCTCGCGCAGAGGGCCGGCCGCATCGTCCGGCAGGGCAACAGGAACGCCGAGGTGCGGATTTTCCGCTACGCGACAAGCGGCACGTTCGATTCCTATTTATGGCAATCTGTCCAAAAAAAGCAAGAATTTATCGCGCAGATTATGAGCAGCAAGTCACCCGTGCGCTCCTGCGACGACGTGGACGAAACCGCGTTGTCGTATGCCGAGATCAAGGCCCTCTGCGCGGGCAACCCGCGCATCGCCGAGAAGATGAGCCTCGACAACGAGGTCGCCAGGCTGCGGCTGCTGAAAAGCGAGCACCGGAGCCAGCG
>JAISFK010000209.1 GCA_031263625.1 Clostridiales bacterium | reverse complement strand
TTTACGGCGGCGATTTCGGCGAGTTTCCGCACGACGGGAATTTTTGCATGGACGGGCTCGTATATCCGAACCGCAGGCCGCACACGGGCCTGCTCGAGCTGAAGAACGCGGCGCGCCCGCTGCGCGCGCTGGGCTACGACGGCGAGTCGGGCGAGCTGGAGCTGCGAAACGCGCTTGACTTCACGAACGCGAAGGACGCGCTGGCGGTGCGGCTGAGCGTGCTGCGGGGCTATGGCGGCGGGCCGGGCGCGGGCGGCGGGCAGAGCGTTGCTGGCGCGGCGGCGGCTGCCGGCGGCATGCCATGCGCGGATGGCGGCAGGCAGGGCGCGGATGCCGCAGAGGCCATGGGCGAAGCCGCAGGCGTCGCGGGCGGTTGCGGTGAAGGTTCCGGCGGCTGCGCCCCAACCGAATATGTGCTGGACATCGCGCCGCATGGAACGGCGCGGCTCGCGGCGAGGGTGCGGCGCGCGCCGGCTGGCGCGGCGGGGTGCGCGGCCGCCGGCGCGACAGGGCCGGCCGACAGCGCCGCTGGCGCAACTGCGTCGGGCGCAACCGCTGAGGGCGCAACTGTTGCAACTGTTGCAACCGCTGCGGGCGCGGCGGGCGTAGCTGGCGCGGACGCGCAGGCCGAATACGTCAGCGTGCCGGAGCTTGTCGCTTCCGGGCGGCTGGGCGAAAACGCGAGCCTGCTGGCCGAGTACGTCTGGACGAAAGACATCGCCCCGTCAATCAGGCGCGGCGACGTTGCCGGGTTTGACCAGTTTATCCTGACCGACGGCGCGTCGGCCGCAGCCGGCGCCGAATCGGCGACGTCGCAGTTGCACGGCGGCGGTCGCGGCGCCGCAACCGGAGGCGCGGAAACAGGCGGGCCGGCCCCTGCCGGCGCCGAAGCGGCGGGCGAGGGCGCGAGCGGGCGCGAGAAATACGCTGCGGCCAGGGCGGGCGTGTTCGCGTGGCCGCACACGGAGTTTGGCGCATGTGCGGGCGCGGGCGCCGGCGATGGCGACGCCGTAGCGCAAAGCGCCCCAGACGCGCCGCGCTCGGATGCTTGCCGCGCAGGCGGCGAGCCCAGCGCGGACGCGCCAGGCATGGGCGCGCAAAACGCGACAAGCGCGGACGCGGGCAGCGCAGGCGCGGGCAGCGCGTTTTGCATATCGGAGGACGAGCGCTTCATAACAGTGTCCGGCCGCTCGTTCCGGTACGTGTTCAACCGTTCGTCGGGGCTATTCGACTCGATCAGCGCGGACAACATCTCCTATCTGCAAAAGCCCATGGAATACAACATCTGGCGCGCCCCGACGGACAACGACAGGAACGTGCGCGGGCAGTGGGAGCTGGCCGGCTACGACAGGCACACGGCAAAGGTATACGCCTCGCGCGTGGAGATGCGGGGCGCCGGCGCCTGCGAAAAAGCCGTCATAACGGCGTCGATGTCGATATCGGCGGTCTTTGTGCAGCGCATTTTGGAAATTGACGCGGAGTGGGCGATCGGCGCCGACGGGGCGCTGCGCTTCGACATACGCGCCAAGCGCGACGCGTTCACGCCGTGGCTGCCGCGATTCGGCCTGCGGCTGTTCCTGCCGGAGGCTTTCGGCCACGCGGAGTATTTCGGGTACGGGCCGCACGAGAGCTACATCGACAAGCGCCGCGCGTCATGGCTGTCGTCGTTCGGCTCGACGGTGGACGGCCTGTTCGAGGACTACATCCGGCCCCAGGAAAACGGCAGCCGCTTCGGCTGCAGCCGCCTGGCAATTTACAGCCGCGCAAGCTCCGCCTGCGCAAGCTCCGGCGCGCTGGCTGTCGCCGCCGTGTCCGGCGCGTTCAGCTTCAACGCGTCGCGCTACACGCAGGAGGAGCTGGCGGCCAAAAAGCACAACTTCGAGCTTGAAAGGAGCGGGCACACCGTGCTGTGCCTGGACTACAAGATGTCCGGCGTCGGCTCCAACAGTTGCGGGCCGGAGCTGTTGCCGCAATACCGTCTGGCGGAGCCGGCCTTCCGGTGGCAGGCCGAAATCGCCTTCGGTCGGCGGCGGTAGGCCCGCTCCGCCCATCCCACAAGCCCTGCGCGAATCGGCTGAAAGAGCAGCTGGCGGCTCGGCCAGCTGCTCTGGCGGCGACGCGATTGGCAGGGGCGCCTGTTTGCCTGCGCTCGCAAGCCAATGCGAAAAATGAAAAAATGAAATTTGGCGACAATATAAATATTGGAGCGAATTAAAATGAGCATAACAATTATTTAACAATCTCCCAATGACCACTTTTCCGCGAGCCTTCTCGTCGAATCAAACCAGCATCTTTCAATAGCTTGATGTTCTTCTCTGCATTTCGCTTATTGATTCCAATTTTTGCAGAGAGTTCTTCCGCTGTAATGCTCGGGTTATGGGCTATTAGCTCAAGAATCTTCTTCTGCGCGCCATTTATGCCGCCATTTATGCCGTCGCTTATACCGTCGTTTATACCGTCTTTGCCAACGCCAAATGGCTGCGCGGCCTTAATCTCCGCAATCGCTTTCTTGTTATTGCGAATGCGAAAACAAGCAGTGAACATCGTCGGCGAGATTCTGAACTCCGGTTCGGGCAGACCGTCCGCGACGCAGCCTTCGATAATCTTCTCCAGCCCTCTGCCCCAAGTCTCTATCTGTCCGGAGCGAAAGAAAGCGTTGGCTATCAAAGGGTTGTGCGGCTTTGATGTGGCATCCTCGAGCAGTTTTTTCAGCGTGACATCAGGCGGCAGGCTGCAAGCATTGTGTATTATCACTTTATCATCATATACTCGTATTTGTATAGGATTGCCTGAGCTATAGTCTTTATGAATGACGGCATTTAAAATTGCCTCGCGCAGAGCCGTGCGCGGCATGGGATAGTGATCGACTCTCTGGATGCCCTCGTAGTGAATCAAACCAATGAAGTACTTAGTGAAGATGGTGTCCATCACTCGGTCGGGGACAGTGATCAGCGAACCGCCGATCTCGTCTTGGTAGAGAATATCCGCATCATTCGCGAAGTATCCAATCTTCACATATGAGCCGATTGCCCAGTTGTCCGGATCTTGGTGAAAGACCATCGGCGCGGCTCTGAGCAAGTATTCCCCCTCAACAAGCTTCAGCCTATGCAGGAGTTCGGCATCGTTGCCCTCCACATCCTCTGGCATAAGGCGTTTGCTTGAGACGGCTTTCTCGCGGAACACCCTGAAAGCGTCAGGATAGAAGTCCTCTACTTTCACGTAGGGCACAGGCACGCCATCCCAGGTCTTGCCCTGTTTTCTGTTCATGAATTCATCAAGAGCGTTGCCCGTAAGCTCCTGCGTGGTGGAGCCGGAGCGCAAGTAATAAACACCGCGATAGCTGATAGGCGATGGATACGCTCCAACAGTCACGGATATGTATTCCTTGCC
>JAISFK010000173.1 GCA_031263625.1 Clostridiales bacterium | reverse complement strand
GCGAAATAAGCCTCGACGATGCGCGATTTGCCGATCCCGTGCCTGCCGACCAGCATGATATTGTGATGGCCGGGCGTGATCTTTAAAATTCGTTCGAGCTCCATGGCGTTAACGCTAGTAGCCATGATCGTCCTTTCTCCGCGCATGGTCCCCGTATATGGGCTTCAATGGCCAAATCATATCATGGCGCGCATGCAAAAGCAAGACAGAAAGAAGGCGCGAAGGCGCAACTCATGCCCAACTCATGCAAACCCCCGCACCACCGCACCACCGCACTACCGTGCAGCCGCCAAGCGCGAGCCGCCGCCTTGCGGCGCTTCGAAAGCGCCGCGCTCCAAGCCTGACGCGACGTTCATTGGCCTTATGGACAGTCTGCTCGCTGACGCGCTGTCGTATCTTGCGAGCGCCCTCTACTTCAAAGCGCAGTGGGCGGGCGGCTTCAACGAGGAGTGCGCGGCGCCGCGCGGGTTGAATTCCTGAGATTTGCGGGTATAATGGCATACAGCGAATCCATGCTTATGGATGCGACGGCATCGCCTTGCAGGCTGCCTGTCGCGGAGAATATCGCGCTGTTCTTTGTGCCGTAGCTGCTCTCCGCGAACTGGACGACGCCCGCGATTTTGTACGAGCCCGCGCACTTCTCCAATGAAATGACGTTCACGAAGTCAACGCTGCCGACGGCAAAAACGTCTTCGTTGCAGACTTTATGCAGCAATTCGTCCGGTATTTGCCGCCCCTGAAATTCTTCCCCAAGGATGTCCTCAAAATCTGAAGCGGCGACCAAATCCAGCTCTTGGCCCGCGTTCGACGGAAAGCCGCCAAAAACGTCGTGCCTGCCCGCAGTGCCAATGTTGAGCGGATCGCCGACGACAGTGCTGTACGCCTGCCCGTCTGACGGCAGCAGGTGCGCGAGGCTCCTGATTTCCAGGCGCTCCAGCTTGCCGGCGTTCGCCGCGCCCGCGTTGCGCTCGGCGTAAAAATCCGCGACAAAGCAGTTATTGTATGCCTCTTCCTTGAGGTATGCGACGCCCGCAATTACATGCTTGCCGCCGCTGCTTTCCAGCGTGACCGCTTTGGCAAACTCCACGGCGCCGACAATCAAGGCTTCGCCGTCGCCATAGGCGTCAACGAGCGACGGGGGCAACGCAGAGCCGACAAGCTCGTCCTCAATGGCCTGCTGCAGCATAAACTCGCTCAAAGGCTCCGGCATTTTTCTTTGCGAGCTAAAAGCGGTTAAAGGGGCAAGCGCCAGCCCCAAAGCGACCGCCATCGGCAATAGTTTTATTCTATCCATTTATATTCACCGCACTCCCCAACAATCATAATCACATCATATAATAAGCGAACTGCCGTTATTGAACAAGCTGCATTTCAATGCTACCCATCAATATTACCCATCAGCGCTACTCATCAATGGCACCCATCAATATTACCTACCCATCAGCGCTACTCATTTATCCTATCTCATATGCGCAATTTCGTCAATCCAAATTCAAAAATTTGAGGGCGCCGTGCATGAAAAGCGCATATAGCGCGCGGATTTTTTTGCTGGAACTTTTTTTCGGGGGCGCTGTCTAACGGCATATAGGCGATTTTTGATACGGATATTGGATATTTCGAATTGGAAAGGAAGGGACGCAGAGATGAAACACTTAGGCATGAAAGTCAGGCTTATGGCGCTGTGCATGGCGCTGGCGCTCGCTTTTGGCGCGTGCGCGGCGGGGCCTGCGGCGCGGACGGAAGCGGGGCTTGGGGATGAGGCGCGGGGCGCCGGCGCGCATGCCGGCGGCGAGCCCGCAGGCGTCAGGCTCGCCGCGCAGGGCGGCGCCGAGGCGCAAAGCGCCGGAGCCGCGCAGGGCAATGTCGCCGCTGCGGGCGCTCAGGGCGGCGCTGGCGCTGTGGGCGTTGCGGGCGCGCCGGAGCCCGTTGACATAGGCGGCGCCGTCATACTGACGGTGAGCAGCCCCAAGGCCATCGTCCATGGCGCCGAGACGGATCTCGTGGCGGGCAGCCCGTTGCTGTCGCCGTACTTGATCGACGGCGTGACGTATGTGCCGCTCGCGTTCATGGAGAGCGCCTTCCAGCTGCAGGGCGAGCAGAACGCCAAGGGCAGGCTGATCGTAAAAAGCGGCGGCAAGGCGCTGGCCGATCTGCGGCCGGCGCAGTACGGCGTCGCCGTGGGCGGCGGCGAGACAACCCTTTACGTGCCGCTCAGGAAGCTCGCCGAGGCCCTGGGGAAATCCATTTTCTACAGCGGCGGCCTCATTGCCGTGAGCGACGGCGGCGCGCTGTTCGACGCCGAGCGCGACAGGGCGCAGATTCGCGGGCTGAGGAACGGCCTGACCGGCGCCCGCCCCGTCGGGGACGCCGAAACGCTGAGCGCGGTGCTCTCGTCCGCCGACAATACCTACGGCTATTTCAGCTACGCGGACTATCTTGAGCTGGAAGACTCGTACAAGAGCTACTACGCGGGGGGCGGGGAAGTCTATTACGATGTCGTCGAGGACGCCATAGCCGGAAGCTTTGATGGCCAGGCGGATTTTGCGGCTGAAGCCGGCGCGCCGGCCATGGCGCAGCCGGAGACTGCCGCCGCGGCCGAGGCCCCGGCGAGGGCGGCTGGGGATGCCGGCTCCGCGAACTCCTCCGCAAACTCCAATGCGGGCGCCGGAAGCGCGGGCGGCGCCTCGAGGGCCGCGCAGGAATCGGCCGTGCCCGCAACGGCGCCCGCGTCCGCGCCGGTGCCGGCCCCCGAGGCTGAGGAGGACAGCGCCGAGGCGGGTGGCCTCGCCGGGGACGAGTATTCCTCCACGAACGTCCAGGTTCAGGGCGTGGACGAATCCGACATCGTCAAAACGGACGGCAGGTATATCTACCAGATCAACGGCAGGCGCCTGGTCATCGTGGACGCCTACCCGCCGAGCGGCATGAAAGTCGCGGGCGGGATCAGCTGGGAGGACGACGACGCCTTCAGCCCCATCGAAATGTATGTGGACGGCGACACGCTCGTCGTGATCGGCTCGTCGGGCCGCCAGATCGGGGCGCGGCCCGCGTTTGCCGGATCCAGCCCCGCCGTGCCGGCCGGCGCCGCCGTGCGCGGCTGGGCGGGCGCGGAGGGCGCGGTGGCCGTGGAGCCCGCGCAGACCGCCAGCCCTGCTACCGCCAGCGCGACGACCACCGTCCCGGCAACTGCCGGCGAGCAGCCCACCAGTCCGGCGGATGACAGCGTCGCGGTCACAAACCCGGCTGCGCCCGCCGGATTTTCGCCGCCCGTTGCGGCCGGGCAGGCCGCCGGCGCGGCAGCAACCAGAGCTGCGACAGCCAGCCCGGCGCTTGACGGCTTGCAGGTCTTCACGACGGCGTTCGCCTCCACTGTCGCCGCCGGCGCGGCAGCCGTCGAGACTGCGCCGGCCCCTGCGGCGGAGCCCGCCGCGGCCCGCTCGGACGTGATAATGCCGTACCCGCCGCAGCGCGGCTCGACGGTCAAGGCGCTGGCATACGACATATCCGACAAGGCCGCCGCGAAGCTGCTCAGGACGACGGAGCTTGACGGCTATTACAAAACGTCGCGCAAGATCGGCGACTCGCTGTACATCGTCGCGAACAAGTCCTTTTACGAATACGTCTGGTACGACGGGGCCGGGTACGGCGACGCCGAGATCCCGCCCGTCGAATACCGCGACTTCGCGGGCGCGGCACCTGCCGCCGGCTCGGCCAGCGGCGAGTTTGCGCCCGTGGGCTACGGGCGCACGTACTACTTCCCCGGCCGCGCCTACCGCAACTACATGGCGGTGGCGGGCGTGAACGTCAAGGACGCGTCCGTGCCGGCGAGCGTCCAGGCCGTGCTCGCCTCAGGCGACAACGTGTACGCGAGCGCCGACTATCTCTATCTGGCGGCGACGGAATACGGCCACGGCTACGCCTACAGCCCGTACAGCTCCGCCAATGGCTATGGCTGGGGCCGCTCCCCGACGACGGCCGTGCACCGGTTCCGGCTGGACGGCGGCGCCGTCGAGTACGACGGCATGGGCGAGGTCAACGGCACAATCCTGAACCAGTTCTCGATGGACCAGAGCGGCGACTATTTCCGGATCGCCACCACGTCCAACGAATACGACGGCAAAAGCGGCCGCAGCTCGTCCAGCAACAACCTGTACGTGCTGGACGGGGATCTCGGCGTCGCGGGCCGCCTGGAGGGGCTGGCGCCGGGCGAGCAGATATACTCCGTGCGCTTCATGGGCGACCGGGCGTATGTGGTGACGTTCAAGACCGTGGACCCGCTGTTCGCCATCGACCTGAGCGACCCGAAAAAGCCGGCCGTGCTCGGCTCGCTGAAAATCCCCGGCTACAGCGACTATCTGCACCCGTATGACGAAAACCACCTCATCGGCTTCGGCAAGGACACGGTGGAGTACGCGAACAGCTGGGACGGCGGGCAGAGCGTGAGCGCGTACTACCAGGGCATGAAGATAGCGCTGTTCGACGTGACGGACGTGTCCAGCCCCAAAGAGCTGTTCAAGACGTCCATAGGCGACAGGGGGACGGAATCCCCACTGCTCCACAACCACAAGGCGCTGCTGTTTTCGCGCGAGCGCGGGCTGCTGGCGTTCCCCGTGACCGTCATGACCGTGCCGGAGAGCGAGAAGACCGGCGACTACAAGCAGGACTCGCTGCAGTACGGGCAGTTCGAGTTCCAGGGCGCGTATGTGTACAGCCTGACGCTGGAGGGCGGCTTCTCGCTCAAGGGCCGGATCACGCACATTTCGGAGGACGAGTACAAAAAGGCCGGCTCCTACTGGTACGGCGAGCAGGACAGCGCGATAGAGCGGCTGCTGTACATCCGCGACACGCTGTACGCGCTGTCGCAGGGGACGATAACGGCCAGCGACATCGCCACGGTGAAGGAAACGGGCCGCGTCGCCGTGAAATGACGGCCCAATGGGCCAAGCGGCAGCCAAATGACGGCCAAGTGACAGCCAAGTGACAGCCAAGTGACAGCCAGATGGGCCAAATGGGCCAAGCGATAGCCAAGTGACAGCCAAATGACGGAGCCCGCGCGGGCGAGCATGCGAGCATGCGCGCCGCCCGCGCGGGCTTTCGCGCCTTTACAAAACGCCGAGCCGATTGTACAATAAGAATTGCAAAAGGATATTTTGCCGCTATCTAAGGAGATGCTCACGATGATGAATATAAAGCCGTCGGCGGCCATACGCAAAAATTACAATGAGATATCCGCGCTGTGCAAGCGCACAAAAGAGCCCGTTTACCTGACTAAAAATGGCGAGGGGGATCTCGTTGTGATGGATTTGGAAACCTTTGCGCGCCGGGAGAGCATGTTCCAGTTGCGCGAAACGCTGTTGCAGTCAGAGGCGGATATCCGAAGCGGGCGCGTCCATACGGTGGAGGAAACGGCGGAGGCAATGCGCCGCGCTGTCGCGGAGGCTGCGGATGCCAAATGATGATAAGGTTTATGCGGTCAAAATTACGGACGCCGCGTGGACGCAAATGATCGAGCACGCGCGGTTTCTAGCGAATGTCAGCGCAGGTGCCGCCGAACGGCTCATTGATGAGTTCGTTCAGAAAACCGGCGAGCTTTCGCGGATGCCAGAGCGCTGCCCTTGGCTGGTGCATGGCATGATGCCATTTCAGAAATACCGAAAGTCGCTTTTTGGAAAATATCACATGGCATTGTTTGAGATTCACGACGATACGGTCTATGTGGCCGCTGTCGTGGACTGCCGCCAAGATTTCGGCTGGCTGTTATAATGTGCCATGGATTCCGGGACAAGCCCCCAAATGACGGGAAAATCGAAT
>JAISFK010000149.1 GCA_031263625.1 Clostridiales bacterium | reverse complement strand
TGCTGATAGTCCCGCTGGTGACGCTGCTGTACTTCATCAACTCTTACGCGATGGGTGTCGTGCGCGACCAAGTGGCAAAAGCGACAAACGATTTGCTGTCCCTGCATATATCGCAGAGCGCGCAGTCGCTGGAACAGGTGCGCATCAACGCGCTGAGAACGCTGTACGAGGACGAAAGCATCAGTTCAATACTTCTGCGCCAGCCCGGAACGCTGGACTACATTGTCGCGGAACAGGCTATCAGGAAGGCCCTGAATACGACTTTTGTGTATTACAGCATGCTGGATTCGCTTTTCGTCTACGTGGCGCGCGACGAGAGGCTGATCATGCAGACATATGGCGGGGCCAATGAGCGCAATTACGGCGAAAAGTACGATTTCATGCTGGAATACATCACGGAGCTGGCAAACGGCAAAGACTTCCCCGGCTCGGACGAATGGCGCTTCATACGCGCGGACGCCGGGAACGGCCTGCTCAACGTGATATACAACAATGCCGGCATCTACCTGGGCACATGGGCCAAAATGGATTCGCTGACCAGATCCCTTGAGTTTATAGAGGAACAGGGGGATCTTCTATACATCTTTTCCGGCGGGCAGCCTGTCATCACTCCTCCGGCTGCCGCAGGGGACTCCGCCCAGGTGCTGGGCGAGCTGGGCGAACTGGGCGAGCTGGGCGAATTGGGCGAACTGGGCGATGTGCCCGAGAGCTACAGCATTATCCGTCTGAGCGTTGACGGGAAGCAGTATCTCCTTGTCAAGAAGGCGCTGAGGCAGGCGGATTTGGTGTATGCGGTGCTCATCCCGGAGAGGCAGCTGCTGATGGGCCTGCCCAATTTCCGGGTTACCATTTTGGCCATGTCCTTTGCCGCGCTCGCGCTGGTCATCCTGTTCCTCTATTCCCTTCAAAGGCTCATCTATTCGCCGATTCGCAGCCTAGCGGCCGCGATGGCCGAGAACGCGCCCGGCGGTCTGAGCCGCCCGCTTGTGGAGCGGGGCGCCACGGAGTTCGTGTTCCTCATACGCACGTTTAACCGCATGCTGTCGCAGATAAAAGAGTACAAAACAAATGTCTACGAGGAGACGATCAAGACGCAGAAGGCTGAGGCCAAGTACCTGCAGATGCAGATTTATCCGCATTTCTATTCAAACAGCCTCAACACCATTTACAACCTTGCCTTCCTCAAGGACTTCAAATCGGTGCAGCGCATGGCACAGCTGCTGTCCAGCTATTTCCGCTATGTCATCCACACAGGCAAGCAGCAGCTGCCGCTTCGCGAGGAGATGGAGCATGTCCGGAATTATTTGGAAATTCAGCAATATCGTTTCCCGGACAAGCTGAGCGCCGTTATCGACATGCCGGAGGAATGCGGCGATTGCCTGATCCCGCCCCTCACGGTGCAGCCGTTTGTGGAAAACTGCGTGATCCACGGCTTCACCGAGCGGCTTGACCCCCTGCGCGTCAGCATCGCGGCAGGGGCGAGCGGGAAAAACGGGGCGAACGAGGGGAACGAGGCGAACGAGGGGAACGGGGCGAACGAGGCGAACGAGGAGAACGGGGCGAACGAGGCGAACGGGGCGAACGGGGTAAACGGGGCGAACGGAGTGAACGAGGCAAACAAGGCAAACGAGGCGAACGGGGCGAACGAGGTGAGTGAGGCGAACGGGGCCGACGCGGAGCTGTGGATTGCCATTTCGGACAACGGGAGGGGCTTTGCGGCAGAGACGCTCGCGGTGCTCAGAAGCGAGGCTGCCCGCCCTGAAGCCGAAGACGGCCATGTCGGCATCTGGAATGTGCATCGGCGCCTGCGCATGTATTACGGAGAACAGGCTATCCTGTCATTTGGCAACAATGCCGAAGGAGGGGCGCTGGTGACGCTGAGGCTACCCATGAGACGCTGGCGGGCAAAGGGGGCGGGGGAGGGGGACGTCGCGGATGTACAGCCTGCTGGTGGTTGACGACGAGAAATATGCCGTGGACGCGATCGCGCGCGGCATTGAGTGGGCGGATATCGGCATATCGGCGGTGCATACGGCCGACTGCGCGCTGGGCGCCATGGATGTGTTTGGCGCGCATCAGATCGACGTGATGATTTGCGACGTCGAAATGCCCGGCAACAACGGGCTGCAGCTGCTGGAATGGGTAAAGGCCCATTATCCGGAGACCGACAGCGTGTTTTTGTCCGGGCACGCGGAGTTTGCTTACGCGCAGAAAGCCGTCCACCTGGGCAGCAGCGGCTACCTGCTCAAACCGGTGGACTATGGCCAGCTCAAGGCGGCCGTCGCATCCATGCTGGGCAGGATTGAGCAACGGAGGCAGGCCGCGAGGCTTTACAAGACGCTTGAGTCCTACAAGGGCGCGTGGGAGGCGCATCTCCCGGTTCTCGCGGAGCGCCTGTGGCAGGATGTCCTCGCGGGCCGCATGGCGCTTGGCGGGTCGGCGCTGGACAGCACCCTCGCGCTGTACAATATCACCGTCGGCCCGGCGGGCAGGATAATCCCCGTGCTTGTGACCGTCGAGCAGTGGGACGAGGCGCTGGACGCGCAAGGCGAGGCGATTGTGGAATACGCCGTGCGGAATATCGCGGCGGAACTGTTCCCCGGCGCGTCCGTCGTTCAAGACCATGACGGCAACAATGTCGTCCTGCTTTGCGGCGCGGGGGGCAACGTGAATGGCGGCGCGGGGGGCGGCGCGGGAGGCAACGCGAATGGCGGCGCGGGGGGCAACGCGGAGGGCGGCGATGATGAGGCCGAAGCTGCGGCGCTCTGCCGCCGTTTCGCCGCGGCGGCGAGCCGGAGCCTGGGTTGCGATGTCTCCTGCTATGTGGGCGAGCCCGCGAATATCGACGGGCTGCCGAAGACCTACGAGGCGCTGCTCGAGATGGCGAGAACCAACGTGACGCGCAAGAACGCGGTGCTCCTGCAAAGGGACTGCGCCGCAACGGGCACGGACATCCGGCCCCTGCCCCCGTTTTTGGAATGGGCGCCGCTCATAGAGATGAGCAAAAAGGCGGAGCTCAGGCGCAGGATTGCCGACAGCCTGGCTGCCGAAGGCGGCGCGCACGAAGCCCGAACGGGCTTCTGCTACGGGCTTATCCATATGATTTACGCCATCCTCCATAAAAAGAAGGTCGCCGTCGGCGAGGTGTTCGCCCCGTCCGATCTGGAGGAGGGGATACGCTCCGCGCAGTCGCTCAGGCATTTGGAGGCATGGGCTGTCCGAATCGTAAACACGTGCATAGACTATCTGGAGGCGCACAGAAAGAACAATTCCGCCATCATCCGCAAGGTGCGGGCGTATATAGACGGCCGGCTGGGCGAGGAATTGGGGCGCGACGACATCGCCATGCAGGTTTACCTGAATCCCGCGTATCTGTCCCGCCTGTTCAAGAAGGAGGTGGGCATATCGCTGTCGGAGTATATCGCCCGCGCCCGCATGGACAGGGCGAAGGCGCTGATTGTCGCGACGAACGAAAAAATCAGCGTCATCGGGGAGAGCGTCGGGTACGGCGAGCTCTCCCACTTCACCCGCATGTTCAAAAAGACGGTGGGGGTATCCCCCCAGGAATACAGGCGGCAGTATGGCGCCTGAGCCGCCCCAGCCCTGCCGCTCCAGCCCTGCCGCGCCTTGCCCCGCCGAACTTGCCGCTTCCCGACCTCTGATGGGTTCGCCGCTTCCCGCACCATCGACCTCGCGTTTCCCGCCCCGCCAGCCCCGACGCGTCTTGCCCCGCCAAGCTTGTTGCCGTTTCCCGCTCGCAGCGAAAAATAGCATCTGCCAATCCGCTTTCAAGGCCATGTTTTAGTGTGGATTAGCGTATAGCCTAGCATAATAGCGTAAAAGGTAACAATATGCGCAAATAGGTAATCAAAGTATCTGGAACATCCGATAAACGCGTATTATACTGAAAACCAGTTACGCTACGCTATGCTATTCTATTCTCAATTTTATTCCGCCCAAAATCTTTGGGCGGGCGCATGGAAGGGGTGGGTGGTTTCATGGGGGCGACTCCGTCAGGCATCGGCGCGGGCGCGCGGTTTTTCCGGGTATTCCGCCGGAACCGCTCGCTGCTTCTGCTGGCCGTTCCAGGGCTCGTCGTGCTGTTTTTGAATCAATACCTGCCGATATTCGGCGTCATAATCGCCTTCAAGGATGTCAATTACCGCGACGGCATCTTCAAAAGCCCATGGGCGGGGCTGAAGAATTTCGAGTTCCTGTTCGCGACGAGCGACACCTTTGTCGCGGCGCGCAACACGCTGCTTTACAATTTCGCGTTCATCATTCTGGGGCTCGTCTGCTCGGTGGCGATTGCCGTGGCGCTCAACGAGCTTTTCAGCAAAAGGCTGTCCGGAGCTTTCCAAAGCATGATCATACTGCCGAACTTTCTTTCCATCATCATTGTGGCGTACATAGTTTCGACGTTCTTGGCGTCCCAGACCGGCATACTCAACAGGCAGCTCCTGCCCGCCCTCGCTCTCCCCCCGGTGGAATGGTATATGGAGCCAAGCTACTGGCCGGGCATTCTGCTGCTTGTGCAGCTGTGGAAAAGCGCCGGGGCGGGGAGCATTATCTACCTCGCGTCCATCTGCGGCATCGACCAGGAGTACTACGACGCCGCAGTCATCGACGGCGCGTCCAGATTCCAGCAGATTGCGCGCATTACCCTGCCGTCTCTCGCGCCGATGATGGCAATACTGACCATTCTGTCGCTGGGCAACATATTCCGCTCGGACTTCGGCCTGTTTTACCAGGTCACGATGGACTCCAAGCTGCTGTACCCGGCGACCGACGTCATCGACACATACGTCTACCGCTCCCTGCTCCAGCTCAACGACATCGGCATGGCGTCCGCCGCGAGCTTCGTGCAGTCGGCCGTGGGGTGCGCGCTGCTTGTGGGCGTCAACCTGATTATCCGGCGCATTGACGACAGCTATTCGCTGTTTTAGCAGGGGGAGAGGGAGGTGCGAGGCATGATAGCTATAGCCAGGGCCAGGACAAGAACCGGGGCCGGGACCGGAGCCGGGGCCGGGACCAGGGCCACGCGCGAAAACAGGATACATCCTGCGGGCAACGCGATATTGAGCATTGTCTTTCTGCTCTACTCGCTCGCGTGCGCGCTGCCGGTCATCCTTATCTTCATGGTGTCCATCACCGACGAGGGCGCGGTGGTGCGCAACGGCTACTCGCTCTTTCCAGAGGCGTTCAGCTCCCTTGCCTACCAGTATCTGTTCGATGACTGGCGCGCGCTCCTTCAGGCATACGGCGTAACCGTCTTTGTCGCCATAGCGGGCACCGCTTTCAACATCATTGTCACGGCGCTCCTCGCCTATCCGCTGTCGCGCAGCCAGTTTGCCTACGGCAAGGCCATAGGCGTGGCGGTGCTCATCCCCATGCTTTTTAACGGCGGCATGGTGCCGTTCTATATGACGTATGTCTCGGTGCTGAACCTGAAAAACAGCATAATGGCGCTGATTCTGCCGGGCGTTCTGAGCGGGTTCAACGTATTCGTCATGCGCACGTACTTTAAGGCCAATATCCCGCCGCCCGTTCTGGAGTCGGCGTTCATCGACGGGGCCTCGGAGCTGCGCATCTTCTTTCGGATAGTCCTTCCCCTCTCGATGCCCGTCATGGCGACCGTCGCGTTTTTCAGCTTCCTGAACTACTGGAACGACTGGTTTAACTGCCTGCTCTTCATCACGGACGAGAAGCTCTGGAACGTGCAGTACATCATGATGCGGGCCATGCGCCAGCTGCAGTATTTTCGCTCCCATCTCCATCTGGCCGGCGGGTACGCCATCATGGAAATGAGCAAGCTGCCCGACGAGGGCGTCCGCATGGCGCTGGCCGTCGTTGGAATGGCGCCGATACTGTGCGTGTACCCGTTCTTCCAGAAATATTTCGTCAAGGGGCTGACCATTGGCGCGGTCAAGGGCTGAGCGGTCAAGGGCTGAGACGTTCATGAATGGCGGCGCCGCCATTTTTGAATACAGTAAAAATACGTATGGATAACAGGAGGTTACTATGGGAAAGTATGCAAAGTATGCAAAGCATGCAAAGCGTCTGCTGATCGCGCTGGCTGCGGCCATGCTGCTCCAGCTCGCGGCCTGCGCCACGGCGGGCGGAGGGGCGCGGCAGCAGGCGCCCGCTTCCGGCGGGGCGGCCGAATCCGCCGGAACCGCGGAATCCGCTGGGGCCGCCGGAACCGCGGAAACTGCGGAAACTGCGGGAACCGCCGGAACCGTCCAGGACGCCGGCGGCCCTGCCGGCGAAGGGGGGGAGCTGGAATTTGTCTCCGTTAAGATGGTGCTCCCCGCCGACCCGCAGAAGGATCAGGACATGGTGCAGGCGGAATGGAACAAGTATCTGAAGGAGCGGCTCAACTGCGAGCTCACCATCGAGGCGCTGCCGTGGGACTCCCAGCGGGACAAGCTGACGGCGATGCTGGCGGCCGGCGAAGCCATGGACCTTGTGTTCACGGCCGGATGGAACGGGTATTACAGCGATGTGGCCAAGGGCGCGTTCATCCCGCTTGACGGCCTTGTCGAGCTGTACGGCCAGGACATGAAGGCGCTGATTGACCCGCTGTACCTGCAAGGCTCCAGGATCAAGGGCGAGCTCTACATGATTCCGACGAACAAGGAAATCGCGGAGGGCCACTGCATGTGGTTTGTCGCGGAGCTCGTAGAGAAATACAACATGGAGCTCGCCCCCGACATGACCATCGAGGACTTTGAGCCGCTGTACCGCACGATCAAGGAAAACGAGCCGAATGTGAGCCCGATGACCTCGGAGCTGGATTTCTACGGCGTCACCAAAGAGATAGCCGCCAACAACGACAAGTTCGGCGAGATACCCGGCTTTGACTATCTCATGGTGGAGTACGGCACGGGCGAGATTGTCTGCAAGTACGGCCTGGACTGGTACGTAAAAAAGTACGATATCTACAGGGACTATTACAACAAGGGCTATTTCAGCCGGGACATGCAGGACAAGAAGCTCACCCAGGAGGACGCCCTCAAAGCCCGCACGCTGTTCTCCCTGACGGGCATGAACAAGCCCGGCGAGGCGGAGCTCATACAGCAGGCCAACAACCTGTCCGCCCCGCCGATCAAGGTGGCGGCCCTGCCTCCCAAGACAGACACATATTCCACTGTGGGCGCCGGCCTCGCCATCGCGTCCCAGAGCAAGGCGCCAGAGCGGGCAATGATGGCGATAAACCTCCTGTGGTCCGACCAGAAGCTCATAGACCTCATACAGAGCGGCATTGAGGGCGTCCACTATGTCAAGGACCCCGGCGAGCGCTGGCACAAGAATCTGCCGGAGGGCGTCGCGAACCCCTCCGACACCGGCTACAACCCCGGATACTTCTGGCTGTTTGGCAATGACATGCAGAACCTCATCTGGGACAACGAGCCCGCAGACAAGCATGAGCAGTACCAGAAATTCAACGCCGACGCGTACAAGTCGCCCATTCTCGGCTTCTACTTCGACCCGGAAAACGTCAAGACCGAGACGACGGCCATCAGCAACGTCATTGAGACCTACCGCGAGATTTTGATTTACGGCATGGCGGAACCGGCCGAGACGCTGGAGCAGGTAATGGGCAAGCTCGACGCCAGCGGAATCGGCCGCGTGATCGAAGAGGCGAAAAAGCAGTACGACGAATGGAAGGCGCAGGCGTAGCAAAAGCAGCAAAAGCAGCAAAAGCAGCAAAATAAATAAAGCGGGCGGCGGGCGCAAAACAGCGCGGAACAGTGACGCAAGACAGCTGTCGCCGTTTTGCGCCCGTTTTTGCTCAAAAACGGCCAAAAACAGGGGGCGGCAATAAATAATAACGGCAATGAATAATAAATGAATAAATGCAGGGCAGCAGGATGTGGAGTTGAAGGAGGTTCGCCATGTTAGAAAAATCAAAACGCTTTTCGGGCAGGGCAATTCTGCCATTATGTCTCGCTCTTGTGCTTGCGTGCGGCGCGCGCCCCGCTTCGGTTAATGCGGCAGGCCCGGCTGGCGACGTGGTTGTCAGCCAAGCGGGCTATGGGAAAGACGATTTCAAGGTCGCGCATGTCGTGTCTTCGTCCAAGCTTGCCGACACAGGCTTCACGCTGCTGTCGGGCACCGCCGAGCTCATGCGGGGCGACTTGCAGTACGAAGGCGTCACATGGGGGAAGCATGTGTATACTGCGGATTTCTCCGAAGCAAAATACACAGGAGCGGACTTTACAGTCCGCAGCAATGGGGTTTCGTCCTACGCATTTCCCATTGAAGACAATGTATGGGAAGAATATGTGGATGAGATGGCGGCTTTTTACCGCCTCATGCGATTGGAAGACACGCGGGCCGCTTATCCCGACGGATACAGCAGCATCGCGCCGTCGGAGAAGGCGTTTCATCCGGCGTCATTCCTGGATGACGGCGTTGTAGGCGGCGCGCGCTATGATTTGAGCGGAGGCTGGCAGGACGCCGGAGATTACGGCAAATACGCGGGCAACATGTGGGTTTCCGGGAATATCGCAATCTCCTATATCCGCCACGCCCAATCCGGCGCGGTAAACTTTGACAATGACGGCAACGGCGTTCCCGATCTGATTGACGAGGCGAAATACGGATGCGACTACCTGCTCAAGTTCGCCGACCAATTAGACGGCGCCCTCTACGACTTTGCCGGCCACTTCGGCTTTGAGCATCCTGAAAAGTGGACGGACAACGCCGCAGGCACGGCAGACGACCGTGTCGCGACCCAACTCGCAACAGGCGGCTCGGCGAAGGGCGCGGCCTCCCTCGCGGCGACGTCGCGGGCAATCCGCGCCGCGCTTGATGAAGGCCGGATTGAGCCGAGCCAGATTTTCGCCATGCTGGCTTATGCCGACCGCTGCGAAGCGGCGGCGCTGACCTGCTATGAATTTGCCTTGGCAAACCAAAACGGCAACGAGGGCTCCTATGCCAGCGGCATTTCAAACGCATTGCTCTTTGCCGAAGTGGAATTGGCGCTATTGACAGGGCAGCAGGCGTATATTGATTCCGCGTCTTCGCGCGTCATGGGGTTTACCGAGCTGAGCTGCACAAACTATTGGGATATGCGCCCCCTCGCGTTTGCCGAATTTTACCCGATAGCTGACGCCCCGGTACGGGCTCATATACAGAGCGAGCTGAAAAAGCAGCTTGACTACTTTCGCACATCGGCCGATGACACGCCCTATGGCGTACTGGACGAGTTTAGCGGCTTTGGCGTCAACGAGCCGCATGCCGGCTATGTCGCGGACGCCATCCGCTATTATGAGCTCTTTGGCGATTCCAGCGCGCTGAAAGCAGCCGTAAAGGGCATGTACTGGATGGTGGGGGACAATCCCTGGAATTTCAGCTGGGTGTCCGGGGTTGGGACTGACCATGTGAAGTATCTGCACACCAGGCTGGACGAGGACGCCTATGATCCGCAAAAAGCCGGAATCATTATACCAGGGGCGCTGGTTAGCGGGCCGAATATCAAGGATCCCAATGACCGGCTGAGCGCGAGCCCCTGGTACGAGGATCGCGGGCTGTTCTCCGACGACATGAACTCGTGGCGGTATAACGAGCATAGCCTGAGCATTCAGGCGGGGCTTTTTTACTCGGTGATAGCCCTTGCGGGGATGAATCCCGGAGCGCCGGAGAACGCCGGCGAGTCTGCCAAACTGGTCATCGCGTCGCCGCAAATGGGGGATTATGTGGCCGGAGAGGTTAAAATCTTCGCGGAACCGCAGGGAACTCTGCATGATGCGGAGTACGCGGCGGACTCGGCATACAGCACCATGGAAGCCGAGGGCGGCGTGTACGCCGGAATAGTCGATGTGTCGCAGGACGCCCCATACAGCAACAGGCGGGTATATGTCCGGGGGGCGGACGGGGATGGCAACCTGACTTACAGCTCCGTTCACTTTTCAGTGGCGCCCCCTCTGCCGGATCCGTCCCATCCCCTTTTGTATGACAACTTTGAGGGCGCGGGCGTTTGGGGCGGCGCGGGTTTGGAGTGGGTCAACTGGTGGAACCAGGACGGCGGCGCAGGAGCTTACGAAAAGACAACGGCCGACGGCAGAAGTGTCGGCAAATTCTCCCAGCAGCCGGCCTCCAGCGCCTCGCTGGCCAAGTTTGAACCCTGGCACGACACCGCGGATCTGTCCGGATACAGGTATCTCTCCGTAACCGTGAAAAACCCGGGATACCCAGGGCTACGGCTTGGCATAGAGATAGAGGACGGCCGCAGGGCTTACGTCGTTACAGAGAGCCGGCAGCAAATTCCGGGCGAATGGACAACATACGACTTCGATCTGGAGCAATACGGGAATTTTGACAAGAGCAATATGCATATCGTATTCTGGCTCAGCCAGGAAAGCGGAGAGTACGGGGAGGTTCTGGTTGACGACATCGCTGGCACCAACCGAGCGGCCGGAAGCCCGCCGGCTATCGTTTCCGCCAACGCCGGGCCGACAAGCGGGGGCGGCGCTTCGGACTATACGCTGGCCGCCGTTTACACGGATGCGGACAATGACAGCCCCTTTGCTTTCCAGGCCGTGATTGACGGCGTGATTTACGACATGCTGGAGGCCGATCACGGCGACATCGACTATACCGACGGAAAAGAGTACTTTCTTACGGCAAAATTGTCTGACGGGAATCGATCCTGCTATTTCCGCACTACGGACACTGCCTCGGATGCAGTTGTCTCGGAGGTTCTTGCCAATTTCAATGCTGCGGCGCCTGTGACGCCGCCTAGCCCTGAACCCGGCGACGCTAATTTTTTGCGAGGCATCAATTTTAACGGGGGCTCAGTTACCATCGGAGGGAATCGGTGGCTGTCCCACGGCGAAGCGGTCGATGAAGGGCTTTTGATTTCGCCTGCGCCCAACCTGGCCACCAACTCGCATGCGCCAGTTCCCGCAGTCGGCGCAAGCACGGCGGCAATGCTGAATTCGGAAATTTGGCATCCGGACACGCTCTCCATTGCGCAACCTGTCGCTAATGGCGAATACGAGGTTTACTTATGGATCATGGAGGATTACAGCCCGAATTGCCGCGCCTTCGGCGTGAGCATTGAGGGACAGCTCGCCGACAGCGGCATTGCGTCCCAGGAGGTTGGCAGTTGGACAAGGTATGGGCCGTACCGCGCCAGCATAGCGGACAGGGAGCTGAATGTAGGTTTGGTTGACGACAGAGGCGATACTTTGCTCATGGGAATGGAAATCTATTCCGCCGCCAATTCTGCAAATGGCATAAGCTTGAGCGGCGGCGCCGCAAAGGGCGCCGATTTCATCTCGTCCGACCTGCTCATACAGAACTTTGGCGCGGCGGGCCAAAACGTGATGGCGATTGTCGCGGTTTACGGAGCAAATGGCGAGCTCGCTGGGATTGCGAGCGCGGCAAGAGAAACCGCTCTCGCGAAAGGCGAGGAGTGGCGCGTCGCGCTCACCGTTTCCGGGCTCTCGCCCGAACCCGGCGCCGAATACACGGCCAAGGCGTTCGTTTGGGAGCGCGACACCTACGCGCCGCTATGCGAGTCGCTGGACATTTATTAGGGCCGAAATAGCAATGCAGAAGCTGGAAATAGCGCACGGGCAGGGGCGCGACGACTACCCGGTTCGCGTCATGTGGAATTTATTTCTCGCCGATGAAGGTGTTCCAGCACAGGGCGATCGAGTCCTTTAGGAGGGGGCTGCGGCGGGGCGGGCGCGTCGGGCGGTACAGACGCAACAGACGGTGTGACCGACGCGGGAGTGACCGGCGTGGACGGCGCAGATAGCGCAGATGGCGCAGACGGCGTAGATGGCGTAGATGGCGCTGGAGTGGTCGCCAGCACGGGCGGCGCGGACAAAGCGGAAAGCGCGGGGCCAACGGACAGCGCGAAAGTGGTCGCCAGCACGAATAGCGCTGACGGAGCGAGCCATTCGGGCGGCAAAGCCGGCGCGGACGGCGCAGGGCCCTGAAACAGGCACCAAAAACATCCGTGCCGCATGTACGCTTCACAATCCATCGGCCGTTGCTGCGAGCGCCCTCGCGCTCTATGAGCCCGCGTTCTTTTATACTGACGAGCATTTGAATTTTCCATTCACGCGAGTCAGTAACACTCGTTTCCTCTGTCCGACCGCAAATTGCGGTCGGAAGGTCGGAATGGCCGGAATGGCCGGAAGGTTGGAAGGTCGGAATTCCCAATCGAACACGAGTATAATTTGACAAGCTCCCAAACAGGACGGTATAATGGGCGCGAAGACGGCGCACGCATAAGCGCTGGGACAAAGTGCGCCGGGGCAGGGCGCGCCTGCTCCGGCATTTTGTGGTTGGGGGTAGGCTGCTTTGGCGTTCAGACGGTCGCTGCGTTCCATACTGCTCCTCATGTTCGCGTTGCTGATAGTCCCGCTGGTGACGCTGCTGTACTTCATCAACTCTTACGCGATGGGTGTCGTGCGCGACCAAGTGGCAAAAGCGACAAACGATTTGCTGTCCCTGCATATATCGCAGAGC
>JAISFK010000135.1 GCA_031263625.1 Clostridiales bacterium | reverse complement strand
TAGAAATCCAGAAAATCGACCACGCCGCCCTGCCCCGCGAGCCGATCTATGTAGTTGCCTATGGCGCCGCCCATCACAAAGGACAGCGCGACCCTCGCGAAGGCGTCGCGCATCCTGTGCATGAATATGGGTATGGCGATCAGCGCGGCGGTCGTCAGAACAAGGAGCAGCGGCCGGCCGTTCTGCAACATGCCAAAAGCCGCGCCGCTGTTGCGGTGGCACGTTATGTAGAAAAAGCCGTCGATCACGGCCACGGGCCTGCCGCCGATGCCGATGGCGCCCAGCACGGCCCGCTTCGTGATCTGGTCAACGGCCACGGCGAAGCATGCGATGAAGGCGTAGGGCGCGATTTTTAAGAGCTTCACGAATCCTCCTGTTGCGCAACATTGCGCAGGGCGAAAACTGCCCGCGGCCGTTTTCGGCTATTCGCAGCCGCTTGCGACTTGCTTGCGGCAGTCGCTCGCCCGCAGCCGCCCGCTTATAGTCCGCGTGCAACCGCTTGCAACAGCCGCTCGCGGCCTGCTTGCAACCGCCTGCGGCCTGCCCGCAGCCGCTCGCCAATCCGCCCGCTTGCAGTCCCGCTTATAGTCGCTCGCGGCCTACTTGTAGTCGGCTATGTACCACTCGCCGATGTCGCAAAACGGCTCCCACGAGCACGGAAAAATGCTGCCCCTGATGTTGTTGTCCAAAACGAGCGACGACGCCTGAAAATACAGGCCGACATAGGGCATGTCGCGGTTCAGGATGGCCGCGAGATCGGCAAACGCCGCCTGCCTGCCCAGCACGTCCATGTCAATATACAACTCCCCCGCGATTCTGTCAACATCGTCGTTCGCGTACCGCGCTATATTGCCGCTCCTGCCCCCGCCAAACCAGGACTCCGAGTACAGCTCCGTCATGTCCGGGATCGGGCCGACGCGGTACGAGGCCAGCGCCATGTCGAACGCGCCCGCCGCGAGCTTTTGCGAGAGCGCTTCGTAGTCCTCCTTTTGGACGATGACCGATATGCCGTTCTGCCCCAGCGTTTCGGCTATGCTGTCGGCGATGGCGGCGTGCGCCGCGTTCTGCCCGTTGGCCAGCAGCGTCAGCTCCAGCCGCCTGCTCCCGTCCGAGCCGCGCCTGTAGTACGCGCCGCCGTCCAGCCGGAAGCCGTCCGCTTCCAGTATGGACCGCGCCGCCTGCGGGTCGTGCGCGACGGCCGGCACGCCAAGATCGTACAGCCAGCTCTCCGGCTGCGCCGGGAAGCTCGCGGCGAAGCCCTTCCCGCCAAGCGCCCCGCCGACTATCGCGTCCTTGTCGATCAGCCTGGCGATCGCGTTTCTGACGCTGATGTCTATGAAGCCGTTTTCGCAGTTGAAGGCGAGAAACGAAAACTCCCTCTCCGAATAGAGCTTGACCTGCATCTCAATGCTGTCCTTGTGCTTGGAATAGTCCATGGTTTTGGAAAAAAAGGCGTCAACGGCCCCGTCGCGGTATGCGGCGAGCGCCTGCTCGGACGGCGGGTAGAACACGAAGCTGACGCTGTCGATGTAGGGCGGGCGCAAGCCGCCGCCACCGCTGCCGCCGCCGCCCGCGCTTTCGCCGGCATCGCCGCCGTCATCGCCCTCGCCGCCTGTATCATCGCGCCCTTCGGCGCCGGAGTTCGCCGCCCCGTCGCCGCCCGCCTGATCGCCGTCATCACCGCTTTCGCGGCCCGCAACCGCGCCGCCCGCGCCATCCGGCTCACCCGCCTCGCCAGCACGGTCGCCGCCTGCCGGCTCGCCGCCCGCGCCGCCCGCCCGATCGCCGCCATCCATGCGCCCGTATGCCCTGCGGGCCTCGTTCGCGACGAGCTTCAGGCTGCCGCCCGGCTCATACGAGCCGAACCGATACGGCCCCGTGCCGACCAAAAAGCGCGACAGCGTCGCGGAATCGCTCGCGCCGTCCAGCAGGTCAATGGAAATGTGCGCGGGCGTTATGGGAAATATCAGCGTCTCCGGCGTGAAGGCGTTCGGCTTTGACAGCACCAGCAGGACGCCGTAGCGCCCGTCCGCCTCGCAGGCGGCGATGTTTGAAATCATCTGCGCGTATGGGCTCGCGCCGCCGTAGCCCTCGATGCGGTCAAACGTGGCAAGCACGTCGCCGGACGTCAGCTCCGCCCCGTCATGCCAGTAAACGCCGCGCTTCAGGGCGATCGTCCAGACGCGCCCGTCCTCCGAGGCCGACCAGGACTCGGCCAGCCCAAAGCCCGCCTTCAGGTTCGGCCCCATTCTGGCCAAGCCCTCGTAGACCAGCCCCGCCAATTCCCTGACGTACACGTTGCCCGTGGCGAGCGGGTTGAACGTGTCCGGGCCGGTCGCGTATATGCGGACGCCGCCGCCCATGACCGGCCCTTCGTCCAGGCTGTAGTCGCTACTGTAGATCCCGCTGTTCACGACTGTCGGCGCCGCCGCCTCGCCCGTCGCGAGCTGCGCCGCGCCAAAAAGACCGTCGCACCCGGCAAGGAGCGCGGCGGGCAGCAGGGCGGCCAACATGGCGAGCAACAGGGCGGCGAGCCGCGCGGACGCCATGCGCCTGCGGCAATTCGGCCGCGGCCGCGCCTGTGATCGCGCCCGCGTTCCGACGGCCGCCTGCAACGTCCCAGCATCAGCCACGGCGGCCTCTCGCAGCCTCCCCGCGCCAGCCCCAGCATCGCCCAGCCCGCGCGCCGCCGTCCGCGCCGCGCCAGCCCTGCGTTCCGCGCCAGCCCTGCGCGGCTCGCCGCCCTGCCCTGTACGCAGTGCGCCGCCCCGCCTTCTGAAACAAGCAAATCTAGTCATATTCGCGCCATATGCGCCTGATCCCCACGGCCTTCCCGGACATGTCGCCGATGTCGGCGACGATGGCGCTGAACTGCCTGCGGCCCTGCGCCGGCTCGTACCTTTCGGGGATCTGCGACTTGAGCCTCCGTATGATTTTGTTCCTCTCCATCCCTATGATGCCCTCTGACGGGCCGGTCATGCCGACATCGGTTATGAAGGCCGTGCCCCCCGCCAAAATGCGCTCGTCCGCCGTCTGCACGTGCGTGTGCGTGCCCGCGACGCACGACACCCTGCCGTCCGCGTAATGCGCCAGGGCGCATTTTTCGGACGTCGCCTCGCAGTGCGCGTCCACGAATATCAAATTCGTCGCGCGGCTGACTTTGCCGATCTCGTGATCGAGCGCGACGAAAGGGCAGTCCGCGCAGTCCATGTATATCCTGCCCATGACGCAGATCACGCCCACGCTCGCCTTCCCGGCGTTGACGACCACGGAGCCGGAGCCGGGCGAGCCGGCAGGGTAGTTGGCCGGGCGTATGACGTTCTCGCTCTCGCCCAGAATCTTAAAAATGTCGCGATCCTTCCATGTGTGGTTGCCCAGCGTGATCACGTCCACGCCGTGGCCGAGCAGCGCCGCGCTCGCGGCCCTGTTGAGCCCGATGCCCCTGGGGCTGGCGTTCTCCGCGTTGGCGATGCATATGTCTATCTCATATTCCTCGCGAATGTCGCGCAGGCTGTTTTCCAGCGTTCTGACGCCAGCGTCGCCGAAAACGTCCCCGATAAACAAAATTTTCAATATTAAAGGTTCTCCTTAAACTATGTGCCGCGCGTTTTCGCGGCAAAAAGCCCGCGTTTCGCGCTATGAAAAAAAGCGGCGCGATGGCCGCTTTTTTTCATGGACTCACTTTGCGTATTCCGTAACCCTGGTCTCGCGGATCAGATGAACCTTAATCTGCCCCGGATAATCCAGTTCTTCCTTAATCTTTGTCGCAATCTCGCGTGCCTTCAGAACCATGGCGTCGTCGCTAATATTTTCCGGATTGACGATTATGCGCACTTCCCTGCCAGCCTGGATGGCAAAGGATTTTTCAATGCCGGGAAATGAATTGGCGATTTCTTCCAGTTTTTCTATGCGCTTAATGTATGACTCAATCGTTTCGCGCCTCGCGCCGGGCCGAGCGGCGGATATGGAGTCGGCCGCCTGCACGAGTATCGCGATTGTCGATGTCGCGTCCACGTCGCCATGGTGCGACATTATTGAATTTATAACGTCGTTCGGCTCCCTGTATTTCCTCGCGACCTCCGCGCCAAGCGCTATGTGCGAGCCCTCGTTCTCGTGGTCGAGAGCCTTGCCGATGTCGTGCAGAAGCCCGCAGCGCTTCGCCAGCGTGACGTCCAGCCCCAGCTCCGCAGCCATGAGGCCGGTCAGCCGGCACACCTCGATGGAGTGGAGCAACACGTTCTGCCCGTAGCTCGTCCTGTACCTGAGCCTGCCCAGCAACCTGACGAGCTCGGGGTGCAGGCCGTGCACGCCCGTGTCGAACGTGGCCTGGTCGCCTATCTGGCGGATCTTCGCGTCAACTTCCTTGCGCGACTTTTCAACCGTTTCCTCGATGCGCGCCGGGTGGATCCTACCGTCAACTATGAGCTTTTCCAGCGAGATTCGCGCCACTTCGCGGCGAATCGGGTCGAAGCCCGACAAAATGACGGCTTCCGGCGTATCGTCGATTATGAACTCGATGCCCGTAAGCGTTTCCAGCGCCCTGATGTTGCGGCCTTCCCTGCCGATTATGCGGCCCTTCATCTCGTCGTTCGGCAACGGCACCACTGAAACCGTTATCTCGGCCACATGGTCGGCCGCGCACTTCTGGACGGCTCCGGCGATTATCTCCTTCGCCTTCTTGTCGGACTCCTCGCGCGCCCTGGCCTCGTTGTCCTTGATCAGGATCGCCATCTCGTGCTGGACTTCCGACTCCACGTTCTTCAGCAGATACGCCTTCGCGTCGTCGATGGACAGGCCGGATATCCGCTCAAGCTCGCGCATGTGCTCCTGGAGCACGCCGTTCGCCTTCTCGTATGCGTGCTGCGCCTCCCTGATCTTCCCGGCCAGCGCCTCGTCCTTCTGCTCGAGGCCCTCGATCTTGCGATCCATGTTTTCCTCTTTTTGGAGGATTCGCCTCTCCTGGCGCTGAATCTCGGCCCTGCGATCCTTAATGTCTTTCTCAAGCTCAACTCTGCTTTTGTGTATTTCTTCTTTTGCCTGCAGCAGCGCTTCCCGCTTTTTGCTCTCGGCCTGCTTCACGCCTTCGCCGACGAGCCTCTGCGACTCCTGCTCCGCGCTGCCAATCTCCGCTTCGGCAATTTTTCTTCTATAATTAATCCCTTTACGGAATGTTATAAACGAAGAAATAACAGCAAGTACGATTCCGACAGCCAGACCTATCAGAATATATATTACATTGCCTAAGTCTAAAATATCTCATCCACCTCCTTTATTAAATTATCAATGATCAGCCGCACAATAAGCTAAAGCGCAGCGCACGCGACGACTGCGCAACAAATCATGAACACGACAATTTTATTATTTTTGTGTATCTGTGTCAAGATAAAGTTTGCGGCGCGAAAAAACCGTGAAAAACCGCGCCCCCTGTAGAAAGCCGCGAAAAATCTCAAAAAGCCGAGGTGCCTGGAAGGCGGCGCAATGCCCGCCGCTCCGCCGCCTACTGCCGCTTGCCGTTCGCGGCGACCCATGCGTCCAGCTGCTCCTGCTTTGCGGCGAGCAACCGGACGTTGCCGCCGCATGGAGATTGAGGCGGCATTGCGCACGCCGATGCCGTACTCCCCGAGCACGTCCTTGACTATGAACGGATGAGGGTATAAGCGGATGAGCGGATCGGTTGCCGCAAAAAGCGGCGTCAGCCTCGCAACCTCCCGCGCGCGGCTAAACCGAGCCGCGGAGCGCGAGGCTGGTCATGACCTCCGTCTTCACGGGGCTTTGCCTTCGGTCGCCCATGATCTCGATCAGCCGCCGCGCCGCCGCCTCGCCCATGTAGCGCTTGGGGACGTTCACCGTGGTCAGCGCCGGCTCTACGAACCCGGCGGCGGGCACGTCGTCGAATCCGACCAAAGACACGTCGCCGGGTATCCTGCGCCCCTTCGCCGCGAACGCCTTCATCGCGCCGATGGCGATCCAGTCGTTGTCCGCGAAATAGCAGGGCGCGGTTTCCTCGCCGCCCTCCAGCAGCGCGAGCATGTCCGCGTATGCGCCGTCCACGGAGGGCGTCAGCTTGTGGACGATGGATTTGGACGTGGACATGCCGTGATGCCGGAGCGCTTTGTAAAAGCCGTCCGCCCGCTCCTCGAAATTGCCGATGGTGTACGTGGAGTGCAGATACCCAGGCTGCTTTTTCGTCTTCGAGATCAGGTAGTCCGTGGCGAGAAAAGAGCCCTGGACGTTGTTGATCAGCACGCAGTCGCACGCCAGCGTGTCGAAATATGCGTCCAGCAGCACCATCGGGACGACCAGCCCGTTGAATGGCACGAGATCCTCCGGCAGCATCTCCGTCCCGAGCAGGATGATCCCCGAGCAGCCCGAATACACGATGTCCTCCAGCTGCCTGCCCACGTCGTCGCACTTGTGCATGTAGCTGATCTGCAGCTTGATCCTCGCGTTCTTGCAGCCCGCCTCAATCCCCTCGGACAGCTGGGAGAAAAATGGCGTGTCCGCGACAATCGCGCCCTGCCTCTTGTACAGTATGAAGCAGACGCTCACGCCGGCGCCGAACCGCCTTTCGGAAAGCCTCGCGAAATCGTATCCGTACCGCTTCGCGGCGGCGTTCACCTCTTTCCTGGTCTGATAGCTCACGCCGGGCTTGTTGTTCAGCGCCATCGAAACGGCGGCGGCCGACAGGTTCAGTTTTTTCGCCAGTTCCTTTGCGGTGATGGGCATAA
>JAISFK010000123.1 GCA_031263625.1 Clostridiales bacterium | reverse complement strand
CCTCGCCGCCCTGCCCCGCAAACATGCCAGCCTCGCCGCCGGCGTCTCCCTCGCCGCCGGACACTATCGTGAAGTTGCTGTCGGCCTTGGACTCCGCGTAGCTCTTCCTGATCTCCGTCTCGATCTCGGCGCAGATCTCCGGGTTTTCCAGAAGGAACTTCTTGACGTTGTCCCTCCCCTGCCCTATGCGCTGCCCGCCGTAGGAGAACCACGAGCCGCTCTTGTTTATGATGTCCATTTCGACGGCCACGTCCATGATGTTGCCCTGCTTCGATATGCCCTCGCCGTAGATCATGTCCACCTCAACCGAGCGGAACGGCGGCGCCACCTTGTTCTTGACGACTTTGATGCGCGTCCTGTTGCCCACTATCTCCGCGCCCGACTTTATGGAGTCGATGCGCCTCACGTCCAGCCGGACCGACGAGTAGAATTTTAGCGCCCTGCCGCCGGGGGTGGTTTCCGGGTTGCCGAACATGATGCCGACCTTTTCGCGCAGCTGGTTGATGAAGATGGCGGCCGTCCTGGACTTGCTGACGACGCCGGCGAGCTTCCTCAGAGCCTGCGACATGAGCCGCGCCTGCAATCCCACGTGCGCGTCCCCCATGTCGCCGTCTATCTCGGCCTTTGGCACGAGGGCGGCGACGGAGTCCACGACCACGACGTCCAGAGCGCCGCTCCTGACGAGCGTTTCCGTGATCTCAAGCGCCTGCTCGCCCGTGTCCGGCTGCGATACGAACAGGTTGTCGATGTCCACGCCCAGCTTCTTGGCGTATGACGGGTCGAGCGCGTGCTCCGCGTCGATGAACGCGCAGTCCCCGCCCAGCCGCTGCGCCTCGGCGATCAGGTGCAGGGCGACGGTCGTCTTGCCGGACGCCTCAGGCCCGAAGATCTCGATGATCCTGCCGCGCGGCAGGCCGCCCACGCCAAGGGCGATGTCCAGGCCGATGGAGCCCGTCGGTATGACCTCGACGCTGAAATGCGGGTTTTCGCCCAGCTTCATGATCGCGCCCTTCCCGAATTGCTTCTCGATATTGCCGAGCGCGACGTCGAGCGCCCGTTTCTTATCGACGTTTGAATAGTCCAGCGGCACAAATTTTTTCTTTTCGGCCATGCCAAGCATCCTCCATTATATGAACTGCCGTCCGCGTATTCGCGCATTCGCGTATTCGCGAATTGTCGAAATAATATATAGTATACCCCAAACCAGTCAAAAAATAAAGTGCGCGCTAATGCGATTATTTATCAAATTTGTTAATAATTGTCATTTGTGTCGCCCGCTGCCGCGCAGCAGCCTCCGCCGAACCTTGCCCGCCGCCGCCAGGGCGCCGCGCGCGAGGCGCCGCCCCTCTGGCAGGCCGAAAGCCGTGAGCAGGGCGAAATAGACGGCGGCGCCGACTGCCGCGTTCGCGCCCAGGACGGCCAGCTGCCGGATTTTGAGCGGCGCGCTCACCGCCTCCGCCATCACCCAGCCGCGAGGCACCAGGCGGTTGCCCAGGGCCAGCAGGGCCGACATGATCCCCGCCGCCGCGAACGTCTTGGCGAGAAACGGCCGCAGCGCCGCGACCAAGCCCAGCGACGGCGCCTTCCTGCCGAGCAGGGCGGCGAGCAGGCCCGCGTTCGCGAGGCTCGACACGGAGTACGCGACGGCCATGCCGTTCAGCCCGAACGGCGTGAGATAGTAAAACGCCACGCTGAGGGCTATGTTGAGCGCTATGGCGAGCATGCCGAGAACCATCGGCACTTTCGTTTCGTTGCGCGCGTAGAACGCCCGCGTGAGGATCGTCGCGACGGACTGCGTGACGAGCGACGTGGCGTAGCACGACAGTATCAGCGCCGTGACGGCGATGTCCGGCTCCGTGACGCGCCCGCTCGTCTGAAACAGCGCCCGCATGATCTGGCGGCTCAGGACAAAAAACGCCGCCGATATGGGGACGGTCAGCAAGAGCACGGATTTCAGCCCCTGGACGAGCGCCCCCCTGTAGCCCGCCTCGTCGCCGCGCGCCATCCTGCCGGACAGGTTCGGCAGCAGCGCTATGCCCATCGACTGGGCGATTATGCCGAGCGGCATCTGCCACGTGCGATCCGCCATGCGCAGGGCGATCAGGCTGCCCTTCGCGAACAGCGAGGAAAAGCTCGACGTCACGATGGCGTTCACCTGCAAGAGCGACGACGACACGAGCGCGGGCGCGGCATACGAGAACAGCCTGCGGAAGCCCGCGTGCCGCGCGTCGAAGCTGAGCACGTACCGGTTCCTGATATTCCTGAGCGCGCACAGCGTCTGGAACACAAAATACGAGAACGCGCTGAGCATGACGCCCACCACGACGCGCTCCACGTTGTAGTACGCGGCGCTGTCGCCGCTGCTGAGGAACGCGATGCTGAAGACGCACAGCACGTTGTACAGCGCGGGGCCAAAGGCCGCGGCCGCGAAGCGCTGGTACGAGTACAGCACGCTGTTCGCGAAGCCGGCGAGCATCAGAAATGCGACGGACGGGAACAGTATGCGCGTGAGCCGCGCCGTCATCCTTATCATCTCCAGCTCGACTGGATCCGCGGGATCCCAGCCCTGCGCGACGAACATGACCAGCTGCTCCGAAAACACGGAGCCGGCGATGCATATGGCGACCGTCAGCGCCATCGTCAGGTTGATGAACCGCGAAACCGCCTGCCAGCCCTCGCGCTCCTCGCCCTTGCTTATGCTGCCGGAAAGGACGGGGATCAGCGCGGCCGAAATGGCCCCGCCGATCAGCAGGTTGAACATCAGATCCGGAAAGCGGAACGCCATCTCGTAGACGTCCGCGACGTAGCCCACCCCGAATTTGGCCGGGATCAGCATTTCCCGAAAGAAGCCCGTGAGCCTGCTGAGGACAGTCGCGCCCATCACTATGTAGGCGTCTGTCGCGAGCCGCCTGCTGTATTCGGGCGAGGCCCCCTCGCCGGGCGCGACGGGCACGACGGGTGCGGCGGACATGGCGGGCGCGGCGGGAATGGCGGGCGCGTCAGGTACGTCGGACATGGCAGGCGCATCGAGCGAATCTGGCATGGCGAGCGCGGCATGAACGCCAGCGCTTGGCGCGTCTGGCGCCGATTGTTGCGCAAGCTCTGCGCCTGCGGCGTCTGGGGCCAGCTTCGCGAGCTCGGCGCCTGCGGCCCTGCCTTCGCCCGCCGCCCGCTGCGGCGTCTTTTTTGCCCCTGGCCTCATGCCGGACATGCCGGGCCCCTCGCCGCGGGGAGCGAGGCGCTCAGCCAATCCACGGCAGTCCGCAGGCCGCGCGCCTTATCATGTCGAAGGCGTGCAGGCAGCTGACGTTCCTGATCCTGCTTCTGGGCCCCACGGCGCGGATTTCCTTCGAGCGGACGCCCGCGCTGTCGGCCAGCGCCAGGTGCACGAGGCCGACGGGCTTCTCGTCGGTGCCGCCGCCCGGCCCCGCTATGCCCGTCACCGACACGGCCATGTCGCTCCCGAAAGCCTTCCGCGCGCCGATCGCCATCTCCCGCGCCGTCTCCGCGCTCACGGCGCCAAACGCCTGCAGCGTCGATGCCTTTACCCCGAGCGCGGACATTTTCGCCTCGTTGCTGTACGTCACGGCGGACATGAGCAGCACGCGCGACGCGCCCGGGATGTCCGTCAGCCTGGACGCCGCAAGCCCGCCCGTGCAGGATTCCGCCAGCGCGAGCGTCTTCCCCCGCTCGGCGAGGGCGTTGAGCGCCACTTCCGCAAGCTCCTGGTCTTCCGTGCTGTATGCGTTCGCCCCCACCCTTTTGAGCACCTCGTCCACGACGGGCGCCAGAATGTCGCGCTCGGCCTCACCCGCCCCTGCGGCTGCGGCTGCCGGCGCGTCCGCGCCATCTGCGCCATCTGCTCCACCCGCGCCGCCAGCGCCGGCCGCCCCATTCGCGGCGCCCGCCCCGCCCGCGCCGGCGAACGCGGGGTTCCTGTATCTTGCCGTGACGCGCAGCGTCACCTCGCCCTCCTTCGCGTAAGTGGCGAGCGTCGGGTTCGTCTGCGCCTCGATCAAATCCTTCAGCATCTCCTCAAGCATGGACTCGCCGATTCCAAAGACGCGCACGTACTTTGACTTGAGGCAGTATTCGGCGTATTTCATGAAGAACGGCAGCACCTGATCGTCGAACATCGGGCACATCTCCGACGGCGGGCCGGGCAGCATGACGACGGTCTTGCCGCCGTCCTCGACGATGCAGCCTGGGGCCGTGCCGTTCTCGTTGGGCAGGATCACGGCGCCTTCGGGGAAGTACGCCTGCTTGCTGTTGCTGGCCGGCATGCGCCTGCCGCCGAACTTCGCCATGCGCTCCTTTATCCGCGCCAGGCTGTCCTCGTGCAGCACCAGCGGCCTGCCCATGCAGTCGCTGACCGTTTCCTTGGTCAAATCGTCCATCGTCGGCCCGAGCCCGCCCGTCATGATCACTATGTCCGAGCGGCCGAGCGCCAAGCCGAGCGCGCTTTTGAGCCGCTCTGGGTTGTCGCCGGCCACCGTGTGGAAAAAGACGTTGATGCCCAAGTCCGGCAGCCTCGACGAAATATGGCGCGCGTTTGTGTTCGTAATCTGCCCCATGAGCAGCTCCGTGCCCACGGCAAGTATTTCAGCGTTCATGGCTACAACCATTCCCTTTCAATTCCTAGCGCGGGCCGGGCCAGCCATGCGCCCGCCTGCGCCGCGCTATGCCGCGCAGTGTCGTGCCACGCTATGTCGCGCCTTGACGCGCTTTGCGCGAAAATCAGGCCATCGACAGGGCGTATCCCCTGCCAAACGCCCTGATGTTGGCCTCCAGCGCTTTTGGCGGCGCGACCGCCCGAATCGCGCCCATCCACTCGTCCTCCCCGAACGCGGTGAAGCGGGCCGCAAGACCGAGCAGCACCATGTTGACCGAGCGCGCGTTGCCGCACTCGGTCGCGATGGTCAGCGCATCGACGACGAGCGCGCCCTCGCACTTTTCGCGCAAAACTTCCGCCAGGCCGTCCGGATAGCGAGCGGCGCCCGTTATGACGGGCATCGGGTCGATTTTCTGGCTGTTCGCGACGATCTGCCCGCCGGGCCGGAGATACGGGATCCAGCGCGCGGCCTCAAGCAGCTCGAACGCGATGAGGATGTCCGCCTCGCCCGGCTCTATGAGCGGCGAGCTCACCTCGCCGCCGTATTTGACGTATGTCACCACGCTGCCGCCCCGCTGGGACATGCCATGCACCTCCGACACCTTGACGTCGAAGCCCCTCTCCGTGGCGGCGCGCCCGATCAGCCTGCTTGCGAGCAGCGTGCCCTGGCCGCCGACGCCGACAATGAGTATGGATATTGCGGCGGCGGCGGGCATTGCTGCGGTTGCCGGCATTGCGACTGCCTCTGCGGGCATTGCTGCGGTTGCCGTGCCATTATTCACGCGATCGCCCCCCTTCGCTCTTGCCTTCCGCATCCGCCCCCGCCGCCTCCGCGCACGGCCTGATGGCGCCAAACGCGCACATTTTGAGGCAGAGCCCGCACCGGGCGCACAGGGCCGCGTTTATCTCCATGCGGCCGTCCCTGTCGGATATGGCCGCGCAGGATATGGCCATGCAGCGCTTGCAGCGCGCGCACTTGCCCGCGTCGATGAACACCGCCTCCTGCGGGCGGTACGTCTTCAGCAGCGCGCACGGGCGCCGCGCTATTATGACGGACGGCTCGGCCTGGGCCGTTTCCGCGCGGACGGCCGCCTCAAGCCCCTTCACGTCGAACGGGTCAACCGTCCTTATGCGCCGGACGCCCAGCGCCTCGCAGAGCTTTTCGAGATCGACGCGGCTCGTCTCCTCGCTCCTTATCGTGTATCCCGTGCCGGGATTTTGCTGGTGGCCGGTCATGCCCGTGATGGAGTTGTCCAGTATGAGCACCGTGGAGTTGCCCTTGTTGTAAACGACGTCCATCAGGCCCGTGACGCCAGAGTGGAGGAACGTCGAGTCGCCAATCACCGCGACCGTCCTGCCCGCGAACTCCGGCCCCCTGGCCTTGTCCATGCCGTGGGCGACGCCAATGCTCGCCCCCATGCATATGCACGTGTCCATCGCGTCCAGGGGCGGCATCGCGCCCAGCGTGTAGCAGCCGATGTCGCCGCACACGTTCAGCTTGAGCTTGCGGAGGACGTAAAAAACGCTCCTGTGCGGGCAGCCCGGGCACAGCACGGGGGGGCGCGACGGCAGGGCGGCCTGCTCCAGCGGCTGCGGCCGCTCCGCTGCCTGCGGCTCGGCGCGCCCGGATTGCGCTGGCTGCGGCTCGGCCGGAAGCTGCGCATCCTGCCCGTTCGGCGATTGCGACCGTCCGGATTGCGCTGGCTGCGGGCTGGCCCGCTTGGCCGGCGCGAGCGCCTCCGCCACGGCGCGCGCCGACAGCTCGCCGACGGCGGGAAACAGCTCCTTGCCAACGGCCTGCGCGCCCGACTTCTTGGCGAAGTCCTCAATGAACGGCGCGAGTTCTTCGACAACGAGCACCCTTTCGCGCCCGGCGGCGAAGCTCCTGATCTTTTCGGCGGGCAGCGGGTGGACAAGGCCCAGCTTGAGAATTTCGACGCCGATGCCGCTGCTTGCCGCCGCCTCGCGCACATACTGCCACGACATGCCGGACGTTATGACGCCGATCGGGCGCGCGGCGCCGACGGAGCCGCCCGCTTGGCTCTCACCCGTCTGGTTCTCGGCGGCGGGCCTTTCCTCAGCGCGGCTTCCCGCAACGCGGTTCTCTGCGGCACGGCTCTCGCCCGCCCGGCTCTCCGCAGCGCAACTCCCCGCAACACAGCTCTCGCCCGTTTGGCTCCCCGCAGCGCGGCTCTCCACGCTGTTCAGCTCCGTCGTTTCCGCGTATGCCTCCAGGCGCCTCATGCGCTTCTCGACCTCAATGTGGCGCCGCTTCGCCATCGCGGGCATCATGACGTACTTCGCCATGTTCTTCGCGTAGGGCTTCAGCGGGAACGGCCGCCTGTCCGAAACCTCGACGAGGCTTCTGGAGTGGGCCACCCGCGTCGTCAGCCTCACGATGACGGGCGTGTCATACGCCTCGCTTATCTCAAAGGCGCTTTTCACAAAGCCAAGGCACTCCCGGCTGTCGGACGGCTCCAGCACGGGAACCTTGGCCGACAGGCCGTAATATCTGCTGTCCTGCTCGTTTTGCGAGCTGTGCTGGCCGGGATCGTCCGCGACCACGACGACCAGGCCGGCGCAGACGCCCGTGTAAGACGCCGTGAACAGCGGATCCGCCGCGACGTTCAGCCCGACGTGCTTCATCGCGCACATGGCGCGAGCGCCCGCGATGGACGCGCCGATCGCGACTTCCAGCGCGACCTTCTCGTTGGGCGCCCACTCGCAGTATATTTCGCCGTACTTCGCCGCGCATTCCGTTATCTCCGTGCTCGGCGTGCCCGGATAAGCGGTCGCGACCGTAACTCCGGCCTCATAAGCGGCCCTCGCCACGGCCTCGTTGCCAAGCATCAACGTCCTTGCCAAAATCAGCCCACCACCCTATACTATTTATGCTATTTTGCACTGTCTTATGCTATTTGCGCTAATTATACTGTTTATACTATTTATGCCATCTATGCCATTTATGCCATTTTCGCAGATCCGTCACGCGTTTCGCAGATCCGTCACGCGCTTGGCCTTGCCCGTGTAGCGCGCCAGCGTCTTCGGCTCGACGAGCTTGACCTTCGACTCCAGCCTCAGCACCGCCTTCAGCCTGTCGTGGACGGCCTTCTCCAGTTTCTCCAGCTCGCGGTAGCTCTCCAGGAGGCTCGCGTCGGCCAGCTCCACCTGTATCTCCATCGCGTCCATGTAGCCCTTCCTGCTGACGACGATCTGGTAGTGCGGCCCTATGCGCGGCATCCCCACGAGCACGCTCTCGATCTGCGACGGGAACACGTTGACGCCCCTGATGATGAGCATGTCGTCCGTCCTGCCGAGCACCTTGTGCATGCGGGCCGTCGTCCTGCCGCAGCGGCAGGGGGCGTAGTCCATGAACGTGATGTCCTTGGTCCTGTAGCGGAGCATGGGCATGCCTTCCTTTGAAAGCGTCGTGAGCACCATCTCGCCCTGCTCGCCCTCGCCGAGCGGCTCAAGCGTCCCCGGATCCACGATCTCCGCGAGGAAGTGGTCCTCGTTGACGTGCATCCCGCAAAACTCCGTGCACTCGCCGGACACGCCCGGCCCCATGACCTCCGTCAGCCCGTAGTTTTCCGTGGCGACAATGCCCCAGCGCTTCTCGATCTCGGCGCGCATCTCAGGCGTGTGCCCCTCCCCGCCGAACATGCCTATGCGCAGCTTTATGTCGGACTTCTTCACGCCGCTCTCCTCCGCAAACTCGGAGAGGTAGAGGATGTATGACGGCGTTGACACGAACAGCGTGGCGCCGAAGTCCCTCATGAGCATGAGCTGCATTTCGGAGTTGCCGCTCGATATGGGGACGACGGCGGCGCCGACCTTCTCAAGCCCGTAGTGCAGCCCGAAGCCGCCCGTGAACAGCCCGTACCCGAACGCGATCTGGGCGACGTCGTCGCTGCAGCCGCCCGTCATCGTGACGAGGCGCGCGATGCACTCGGACCAGTTGTCCAAGTCGTCCCGCGTGTAGCCGGCCACGATGGGCTTGCCGGTCGTGCCCGACGACGCGTGAACGCGCACGATCTGGCTCATCGGCACGGCGAGCAGGCCATACGGGTAGTTGTCGCGCAGATCGTCCTTCGTCGTGAACGGGATCTTGCGAATGTCCTCCAGCGAGACGATGTGGGATGGCTTCAAGCCTATTTCGTCAAACTTCTTCCTGTAAAACGGGACGCTGTCGTAGGCGCGGCTCACGGCCCATTTCAGCCGCTCAAGCTGCAGCTCCCTGATCTGGCCCCTGCCCGCCTGCTCAATTTCCCTGTTCCATATCATGCCATGTCTCCAGTCTCATTAACTATGTGGGCTGCGCCCACACCCAAGTCGGAACGGGAAAGCGCGGTTTCCCCGTTCCTCGCGGGCGCGATGCGCCCGCGCCGCGCTCATCCGCGCGGCGGTAGTACCTTACAGGCACTGACTTCTTGCTATACTGACGAGCATTTGAATTTACCATAAACGCGAGTCAGTAATACTCGTTTCCTCTATCCGACCGCAAATTGCGGTCGGAATTTCCAATCGAACACGAGTATATTTATCGCGGTTATGCGCCTGTAAGGTACTACTCATACTACAGAGCGATTCTACAGCGGGAATATGTCGCCCTCGCCTCCCGCGCACGCGCCGCTCTTTTCCAGTATCTCGGAGGCGCGCGCGTTGTCCTCGACGCGCAGCACGACATACGCGTTGCCCTGCTTCTGCGTGATGAACGCATAGACGTACTCGACGCTCACCCCGGCGTCCGAGAGCGCCCGCAGGATTTTGGCGAGGCTGCCCGGCCTGTCCTCCAGCGACACGGCCAGCACGCGCGTCACGGACACGACGCACCCCGCCTCGGCCAGCAGCTCCCGCGCGCGCCGCGTGTCGCTCACGATGAGGCGCAGCACGCCAAACTCGGCCGTGTCCGCTATCGACAGCGCCCGCATGTCAATGCCAGCGCCGCCCAGTATCTCCGCTATGTCCGAAAGATGCCCCAGCTTGTTTTCCACAAATACAGACAGCTGTTCGATTACCATGGTCAAACCCTCTCCTTCTCCCTTGCTTTTCAGTCTTTGGCGGCAAATGCCGCGCACGGTGGCTTCGCAAATGCCGCCCAACAGTTGTCAACGATTGCGCAACAGTCGCAACAGCTATGCAAATAGCTACACAATGGCCTCGCGACAGCCGCGCAACAGTCTCGCAACCGCCGTGCGCAATGGCCGCGCGACAGCCCCGCAGGCGCCGCGCAAATGCCGCGCAACGCTATGCAAATGCCGCGCGCGGCAACATCAGCCTCCGGCCGCCGTCAAATTTTGCGCCTGTCCACGATGCGCACGGCCTTGCCCTCGCTCCTCGCGATGCTGCGCGGCGCGACGAGCGTCACCTTCGGCGATATGCCAAGCATCGAGCGCATTGCGGCCAGCAGCTCGTTCTCCCTCGCGGACACGTGCTTCACCGTGTCGGAGAACATCTCCGGCGTCATCTCCGCCTGCACCTCGAACGTGTCGGTATAGTTGACCCTATCGATGATGATCTGGTAGTTGGACGGGAAGCCCGCGTGCATGAGCACCGCCTCGATCTGCGACGGGAACACGTTGACGCCGCGTATTATCAGCATGTCGTCGCTGCGCCCCATGGGCTTGGACATCTTGACCAGCGTCCTGCCGCACGAGCACTGCTTGCGGCTCAGCACGCATATGTCCCGCGTGCGGTAGCGGAGCAGCGGGAACGCCTCCTTCGTTATGCACGAGAACACCAGCTCGCCCTTGGAGCCGTCCGGCAGCGCCTCGCCCGTGGCCGGATCGATGATCTCCGCGATGAAGTGGTCCTCGTTGACGTGCATGCCGGTCTGCTCGGAGCACTCGAACGACACGCCGGGGCCGGAGATCTCCGTCAGCCCGTATATGTCATACGCCTTGATGCTCAGCCTGGCCTCGATGTCGCGGCGCATTTCCTCGCTCCACGCCTCCGCGCCGAAGATGCCGGCCTTGAGCCTGATCTTGTCCGACAGGCCCTGCGATATGATCGACTCGGCAAGATAGGCCGCATATGACGGCGTGCAGCACAGGATGGTCGAGCCGAGATCGCACATGAACTGTATCTGGCGCTCCGTGTTGCCGGACGACATGGGCAACGTCAGCGAGCCGACCTTGTGCGAGCCGCCGTTCAGGCCGGGGCCGCCCGTGAACAGCCCGTAGCCGTAGCTGACGTGCACGACGTCGTCCTTCCCGCCGCCCGCGGCCACGATCGCGCGCGCGCAGCATTCGTCCCACAGGTCGATGTCGCGCTGGGTGTAGAACGCGACGACGCGCTTGCCAGTCGTGCCGCTCGTGGACTGTATGCGGACCGCCTCGGACAGCGGAACCGCCAGCAAGCCGTATGGGTAAGCCTCTCTCAGGTCGTCCTTCGACAAAAATGGCAGCTTGCCCAGATCGTCCGGCGACTTTATGTCCTCTGGCCTGACGCCCTTTTTGTCCATCAAGGCCCTGTAGTACGGCACGTTTTTGTACGCATGGGCGACCGTGCCGGCCAGCCTCTCCGTCTGAATTTTCCGCATCGTTTCCCTCGACGCGCACTCCATGTCCCGCTGATAGTAGCTCACCGTGTCCTCATCATCCCTTTTTTTGTATTGTCCGGGCCAGCGGCGGCCGCCGCAGGGCGGGCGCGAGGAAGCCGCCCCGCGCGCCGCAACAGCTGCCCGCGGTCGCGCCAAACGCCCAGCCCGGCAGATTTATACTCGTGTTCGATTTGAAATTCCGACCGCAATTTGCGGTCGGACAGAGGAAACGAGTATTACTGACTCGCGTTAATTGAAAATTCAAATGCTCGTCAGTATAGCCAGATTATCGCACATGCCTGCGGAAAAATCAACCCGCAAAGAGTTTTTCCAAATCGCGGTACAGCTTTTCCTCGCTGCATTCGTGATACAGCCTGTACATCCGGCGCCAGGAATCGATGGGGACCACCGAGAGTATGTCCGCAAACGCGCGCCCCGACCGGCAGTGATACCACCCCAGGCAATACCCCACCCAATACGGCTCCCCCTGGTCGCCGGGGTATCGCTGGTTGACTGCGGCGCTTTTGTCGCCGAGCGCGGATTTCACCTTCTGCACAAGCTCGGAACCCGTGCAGCCCGTCGTGCAGTAAGGCGCATGGGCTTCAATGTCCGACAGGATGCCGGACGCCGAGAGCTTGCCAAGAAATTCCTTCTCGGTGTCCCCGTCAATGTTCACGGCCTCCGCAAAAGCCCACCCCAAAGTGTCGCTCAGGTACTCCGTCATAAGGGCGTCAGTCATGTTTTTTGGCCGCCTTCCAATATGTCGAGGATTGTCCTGCCGTCGCCGGACAGATCCTGCCTGACCTCATTGAGCCGCTCCCGCGCCAAAGCGTCGCGCTCTATGTATGTCCGGTTGTACTCGCCGTAGTCGCGCGCGGAGATGTTCTCAACGCCCATCGGCGCGAGATATGCGGGAGAAAACGCCCGCTCGCTTTTCAGCACGACCTGCAAGCCCAGCCTGCCCAGGCTAAACGCCTGCGACAGCTGCCCCACGGTCAGCGCGACGTTGAGAAACTCTCTGGCGAACGCGAAGTAGCTGTCGTTGGCCCTGTAGCCGAAAATGACGTCGCATGCGCCGGTGTCGGGGGCATACTGCTCGACAAACTGCCGCGCCCGCCTCTTGACAATGGCCGCCCAGCTCGAACTCGCGCGGTGCTTGACAATCAGCGCCAGCCAGTTCAGAACCGTATAGTCGGGCGACGCAAGCCGCAACACGCTGAGCTCGCCAAGAGAGACGCCGTATGAAAAGACGTAGCCCGCTTTCCCGCCCTGAAGCTTGCACGCCCACTCGCGAGCGAGTCCGATGTCCTCAGTGCAGTACAAGCCGCTCCCATAGTCGTTGTACGCCCCGGAGCCATTGTATGCGGGCGCAAAGCCGGGATTGTCGGTCCCGTGGTGCACCAGCGCCATCTGCCCCATTGCCGCGCCTCCTTATGTCGAAGTTCCGAAGTTCCGAAGTGCCGAAATGCCGAAATGCCGAAATGCCGAAGCGCCGATGTCAGGGGCGGCGCGCGCCCAGCAGCCTGTCCACGAAGGCCTGGCGCTGGATCTGCGCGGCCTCCAGCTCGTTTGCCGGCAGCACCGTGTCCACGTGTGCGCTCTTGGAAATGTTGAGCAGCACGCCGACCTCGCCCAAAAACAGGATCATGGCCGTGCCGCCGTAGCTGAAGAAGGGCAGCGACACGCCCGTGACCGGGACGGCGGCCGTGACCACGGCTATGTTGAACAGGCTCTGTATCGCTATGAGCGACGTTATGCCGGTGGCCAGCAGGCAGCCGAACATGTCCTTTGCCATGACGGATATCTTTATGCCGCGCCAGATGAATATGCCAAACAGGAGCAGCACCATCACGACGCCGACGAACCCCATCTCCTCCGCGAGCACGGGGAATATGAAGTCGTTGTACGGCTCCGACAGGTACAGGAATTTCTGCATGCTCTTGCCGATCCCCCTGCCGAACAGCCCGCCCGATCCTATGGCGTACAGGGACTGGACAATCTGCCAGCCCGCGCCGGACACGTCGTCCCACGGGCTGCTGAAAAACGTCTCCAGCCGCGGCCTGATATACGCGAAGTATTCGATTTGGTACACGCAGAAATAGCCGGCGGCGAGCGCCGGAGCGGCGATCAGGACGAAGTGCCGGAGCTTCGCGCCGGCGGCGAACAGCATGATGAGCGAAACCGACACGATGATGACGGACGCGCTGAAATGCGGCTCGAGCGCGAGCAGCACGACAATGGCGCCGATCAGCGCGAGATACGGCAGCAGGCCCTTGAAAAAGAGGCCGATCCGCTCCCTGCGCTTGGCGAGGCTGGCGGCGAGAAAGCAGATCAGCGCGAATTTCACGATCTCCGACGGCTGGAAATTGAGAAAGCCCACGTCAATCCAGCGCTTCGCGCCCTTCGCCGCCTTGGTTACGCCGGGCAGCGGCACGAGCACGAGCGCGAGCAGCGCCATCGAGCCCCCGAGCGCGAGGACGGACAGCTTCGACCACAGCCGGTACGGCACGAACGAGAGGACGATCATGCCCAAAATGCCCAGCAGCGTGTTCCAGAGCTGGTTCCTGAACACAAAGTAGGCGTCGCCCTTGTTCTGGCTCGCGGAGCTGGGCGCGCTGGCGCTGAACACCATTATCAGCCCCAGCAGGAGCAGTATCAGCACGGACATGAGCAGCCAGAAGTCGTAGTGGCGCAAATTGATCTTTTTCAGCCGATCCAGGCGATTGCCGATGCCCATGAGCCCTCCCATTAATGACAGCTGGATATGACAGCCTGATTCATGCGGCCGGCGGCCGCCGCGCGAGAGCCGGGAGCTGCCGCCGGCCTTGCCGCCGCGCCGCGCCGCGCATCGCCTCGCACAGCATCGCCGTAACCTAGCCGCGCCGCGCTGCGCATCGCACAGCATCGCTGTGCTCCGGCCGCGCCGCGCCCTAGCCGCGCCCTAGCGCAGCCTGGCGAACAGGAGCGCGAGGCCGGCGGCGCAGAAAGCGAGCGTCACGGCGTCAAACACGAGCACCACCTTGCCCTCCGGCCAGCCGCCCAGCTCAAAGTGGTGATGGAGCGGCGCCATGCGGAACACGCGCTTGCGCCGCGCCTTGTACGAGGCCACCTGTATGACGTCCGAGAGCGCCTCCAGCACATATACGATCCCGAACAGCAGGATTATCCACGGGACGCGCATCATCATCGCCGCGGCCGCGACGGCGCCGCCCAGGGCCAGCGCGCCGCAGTCCCCCATGATCACCTTCGCGGGGTGGGCGTTGAACACAAGGAAGCCCAGGCAGCCGCCCGCGACGGCCGCCGAAAAGATCGCCGCGCCGCCGTCGCGCCCGCCGAGCACGCCGGCCGCGGCGAAAGCGGCCATGACGATCAGCGTGACGGACGCCGCTAGGCCGTCCACGCCGTCCGTCAGGTTCACGGCGTTCGTGGTGGCGTAAAAGACGAACACGGCAAACGGAAAATACAGCCACACGGGCATGGCCACCGAGCCGTCCATGCCCGTAAGCGGCAGGATGACGCTGGTGGCGCCGGGGCTCGCGAACGCGAGGTGCGCCACGAACGCCGCCGCGACGATCAGCAGGCCCAGCGTCTTCTGGAGGGCGCTCAGGCCGTCCTTGCTCTTTCTGCGGATCTTCAGCATGTCGTCGGCCAGGCCCACCAGCCCGAAGCCCGCCGTGGCCAGCAGGGCCGGCAGGATCTCCGGGCTCTGCGGCGACGCCGCGCCCAGGGCGGCGGCCAGGGGGAGCAAAAATATGACGCCGCCCATCGTCGGCGTCCCGGTCTTTTTCAGGTGCGACGCGGGGCCGTCCTCGCGAACCGTCTGCCCGAATTTCAGCCTCCGCAGGATAGGTATGAAAATGAAGCCGCATACAACGGCGCCGACAAAGACGGTCAGAAACGCTATGGCCTTGGCCAGGTTTATGAGGGCAAACTCAGGCATCGCCGCGACCATCCCCTCCCGGCGCCTGCGCCGCCCCCGGCTCTGGCGCAGCTGGCCCCCCCGGATCTGGCGCAATCGGCCCATCCGGCTCAGAAGCCCCCTCGCCCGGTTCGGGCGCAGCCGTCCCAGGTTCAGGCGCAGCCGCCCGTGCGTCCGGATCAGGCGCAGCCGTCCCAGGTTCAGGCGCAGCCGCACCCGCTCCAGCGCTCGGTTCGGGCGCAGCCGCCCCCGCACACGGATCGGGCGCAGTCGCGCCCGGCTCGGCGGGCGCCATCTTCGCCGATATGCTGTCCACGATGCTCTCCATGGCCGTGGCTCTGGAGCCTTTCACAAGCACTATGTCCCCAAGGCCGATCGCGCCGAGGACGAACGCCTCCGCGCCGCCTTTGTCGGCAAACGCCGCGATCACGGTCGCGGGCGCTGGCGTCGCGCCGCCCAATTTGCCATCCGGCTCGCCTGCCACAGCGCCGCCTCGTTCGCCGCCCAGCCCGCCATCCTGCGCACCCGCGCCTGCCACAGCGCCGCCCAGCCCGCCCGTGCCGGAGTCGTAGCCCTCGCCGGAGTCGTAGCCCTCGCCTGCCGCCCGCGACGCGCCGTCCCTGACGCTGCCCGCGTACCGGCCCGCCGCCACGATGACGTCTATGCCCTTTGACGCCGCATAGGCGCCGATGTCCCTGTGGTACTGCTCCGACAGCCCGCCCAGCTCCAGCATGTCGCCGAGCACCGCTATCTTTTTGCCGCCCGGCCCCGCCTCGAGGCCCGCGAGCACGTCGAGCGCGGCCCGCACCGACTGCGGGTTGGCGTTGTACGCGTCGTTGATCAGCTTGACGCCGCCCAGATCGGCGACGTTCATGCGCATCCTGTCGGGTCGGTATTCGGCCAGCGCCTCGACGATCTTCTCCGGCCTGACGCCGCTGCAGAGCCCGACGGCCACGGCGGCGAGCGCGTTGTACGCGTTGTGCCTGCCGACCGCGCGCACGGACGCGCTGTACTCGCGCTCGCGCCACCGGAAGCAGAACTCGAAGCCCTGGTCGCCTTTGAGCTCTATGCCGAAGCCCGCCACGTCAAGGCCCGCGCCCTCGCCGGCGCCGCTCCCGCTGCCACAGCTGCCGCCTCCGCTCCCGCTTTTCTCGCCGCTGGCGCTTTCCCCGCTGCCGCCAGCGCTCTCGCCGTCTCCGTCCCCGCAGCCCTCGCCGCCCCCGCCGATGCCGTAATACACGGTCTGCCTGTCCAGCGAGCCGGCCAGCCCGCGCAGCAGCGCGTCGTCGCCGTTGAGGAAAACCGTCCCGCTTTTCGCGAGGCCCTCCATAATCTCCAGCTTCGCGCCCAAGATGCCCTGCTGCGAGCCAAGCCGCTCGATGTGCGCCTGGCCGATGTTCGTTATGACCACCATGTCCGGCCTGGCGATCTTCGAGAGGCGCTTTATCTCGCCCGGCCTGTTCATGCCCATCTCCAGCACCATGGCCGTGTGCTTTTCCGTCAGCCCGAAGATCGTCAGCGGCAGGCCGATCTCGTTGTTGAAGTTGCCGCGCGTCTTGTGGACCTCGTACTTTTTGCCCAGGACGAGCGATATCATCTCCTTCGCCGTCGTCTTGCCGACGCTGCCCGTTATGCCCACGACGAGCGGGGCGAACCTGTGCCTGTGCCACGCCGCGAGCCTGCCCAGCGCGGCCAGCGTGTCATCGACCCGGATGAGCGCCCTGTCCCTGTAGCGCTGCCAGTCGATGCCGCCGTCCCCGTCGCTGTCAGTCAGCGCGATGGTGGCGCCCTTGTCGAAAGCCTGCCCGATGAACAGCCGGCCGTCGAAGTTCGGCCCGGACAGCGGCACGAACAGCGCCTTGATGCAGTCGGCGCGCGAGTCCGTCGAAACGGACAGCGCTATCTGCGCGCCGTCGCCCGCGACCAGCCTGCCCTCCGTCGCTATCTCAATTTCCTTGACAGAAATTTTCATGTCGTCCGTTTTCCTTTAAGGCGAGCAAGGCACTCGCGCGCCACTTCGGCGTCGTCAAAATGCACTGTCTGGCGGACGGACGTCTGCGTCGTCTCGTGGCCCTTGCCCGCGATCACGACCAGATCCCCCGCCTTTGCGCAGCCCAGCGCGTATTCTATCGCCTCGCGCCTGTCCTCGATTTTTATGTACTGCCCGTCCGTGCGCCTCATGCCGGCCTCGATGTCGTCCATAATGGCGGCCGGCGCCTCGCTGCGCGGGTTGTCGGACGTGATGACGGTCAGGCTGGACAGCCGCCCGGACACCTCGCCCATGTCAAATCGCCTGTCGCGCGCGCGGTCCCCGCCGCAGCCGAACACCGTGACAATCCTGCCAAAGCCGTGCACCCTCAGCGTTTCCAGCAGGGGCTTGAGGCTCGCCGCGTTGTGGGCGTAGTCCACGAGCACGGTGAAGTCCTGGCCCTCGTCGATGGGCTCCGTCCTCCCGCGCGCGCTCACGCCCGAAAGCGCCCGCGCCACATTGCCGGCGGGCAGGCCGCAGACGCCGCAGGCCGCGATCGCGGCCAGCGCGTTGTACACGTTGAACTCGCCCGGCAGCGGGAGCGCGATGTCGCCCTCGAACCACGGCGACGACACATGGAACGTCGTGCGCAGGCTGCCGCCCTCCCTGAGATAGCTGATGTTCTCGGCGATCGCGTCGGGGACGGCGCCGGCA
>JAISFK010000010.1 GCA_031263625.1 Clostridiales bacterium | reverse complement strand
GGGCCGCGCCGCGCAGGCGATTGATTGAGCGGGAATTGGCGAAATGAGATGGAGGGCTTTTCTGTGAAAGAATTCAGCATGCACGATTTCAGCAATGACGGCGACGACGACGAGGGCGGCGGCGGCTTCAACTGGCGCGTCGGGGGCGGAGGCGCCGGCGGCGGCAGGGGCGGCAGCGGAGGCGGCGAGGGCGGCGGCAGGGGAGGCAGGGGCGGCGACCCCGTGGACATGCAGCGCAAGGAGGCCAGCGCCCTGTTGCGGCGCGGGCTCATCCGCAGGGCGATATTGCTCGGCATTGTCGTCGCGTTCCTGATACTGTGGAGCCAGTGCGTCGTGATCACCATGCCTGACCAGTTCACGGTCGTGCAGCAGTTCGGCGAGATCGTCAACATCGCGTCGCGGCCCGGCATAAGCTTCAAGCTGCCGTTTATCCAGACGACGCGCCCCGTCGCGAACAACATGCGCATATACGACATACCGGTTTCCGACGTCATAACGCAGGACAAGAAAACCATGGTCGCCGACAGCTTCGTGCTATGGCGCGTGTCCGACCCGACCGCCTTCATCAGGACACTGTCGGGCAATCTCTACAGCGCCGAGAGCCGGATCAGCAACATATCGTACAACTCAATGAAGAACGTGATCAGCAGGCTTTCGCAGGCCGACATCATCAGCGGGCGCGACACGCTCGCGCAAAAGATATTCGACAACATCGGCGACACGCTGGATCAGTACGGCGTCGATCTGATCGGCATAGAAACGAAAAGGCTGGACTTGCCGGACGACAACAAGCAGGCCGTGTACACGCGAATGATATCCGAGCGCAACAACATAGCGGCGTCCTATCTGGCCGAGGGCGACGAGGAGGCGCGCCTGATACGCAACCAGACGGACGCGGACGTCTCGATCCTGCTGTCGCAGGCGAACGCCCGCGCGGCCGAAACGATAGCCGACGGCGAGCGGCAGTACATGGAGCTTTTGGCGGAGGCGTACAACGACGCGGAAAAAGCGGAGTTTTATTCGTTCGTCCGTGCGCTCGACGCTGCGAAGGCGTCGCTGTCGGGGGGCGGGACCACGCTGATCCTCAGCCGCGACTCGCCGCTCGCGGGCGTGTTTTATACTATTTTCGATTAGGATTTCGCCCAAACTCTTTGGGCGGGCTTTGGGCGGGCTGCGGAAATCGGTCGGGCTAGGGCTAGGATGTGAACTGCAGCGGTCGCTGGGCGCGAGGCGAGCCGCCGGGCGAGGGGCGGGCCGCCAGATGAGAGACGGGCCGCCAGGGCGTGACGCTAGGCGAGAGGCGGATTTCAGGCGCGAGGCGAGCCGTCGGGCGAGACGCCAGGCGCGAGGCGGCCGCCAGACGCGCAAAAAGACGCCCGCGGGCGCGGACGTCTTCCATGCTGGCCATGCCATGCATGGCGCCCCATGCCATGCCGGCGGGCGGCGCTATTTTTGAAGCAGATGGAATGCGAAGCCGCCTATCTCGGACTTCAAGTACACGGCGATCTGTTTGCCGTCCTTGTATTTGGCCGTGGACGGATCCAGCTCGAAGCCCCTTTTTGCCAGATAGTATTCCGCGCGCTCGATACTGTTCGTGCGTATGGCGATGTGGCCGTTCGCGCCCAGCCCAGGGCCCTTGTTCGCCTCCACGAGCGCGCCGGCGAAGTTGGAGCTGTTGCCGGGCGCGAAGCCGAAGTGGAACGCCCTGTCAACGGATTTCGCGATCTGCTCGCTCTCGTCCGCGCTCCCGGCGTTTATGCCGACATGGGCCAGCTCGAATCCGAGCAGGATGTCTATGGACTCGGCGACGGTTTTTTTGATGCCGTCCCAGTCCCCGGACTTGATCTGCTTGGAGCCGCACAGCCAGCCGCCCCCGACGGCCGCGACGAACGGCGCCTTTGCGTAGTCCGCGAGGCTCTTCATGTCAACGCCGCCCGTGGGTATGTACGTGACGCCGCTTGGCCCGAACGGGCCGTTCAGGGCGCCGAGCGCCTTCACGCCGCCGTACACGTCGGCCGGGAAGAATTTCAGCACTTTCAGCCCTTTTAGCAGCGCGAGCTGTATTTCGGCGGGCGTGACGCAGCCCGGCAGCACGGGCACGCCGTTTTCCACGCACCAGCTGACGATGTCGTCCTGGTATCCGGGCAGCACGATGAACGACGCGCCCGCCTCCGCGACCTCTTTTGCCTTGTCCAGCGTCAGCACCGTGCCCGCGCCGACGATCATGTCCGGAAATTTCGCCTTGACGCGGCGTATCGACTCGACCCCCGCCTGCGTGCGCATGGTGATCTCGATGACGTCCAGCTGGGCGTCCAGCAGGGCCTGCGCCGTCGGGACCGACTGCTCCGCCGCCTCGAAGGCCACGACCGGCACTAGCCCGATCTTTCTGATTCGTTCAAGCATGTTCATACCTCCAAATTCCTTTCTTCATCTCTATTCTATATGTTCTGTCAGTGGTACAGGTAGTCCAGCTCCTTCCGGACAATGTCCATGCTGAGCCGGACGGCCGCCGTTTTCGGGTGCTCCTTGCCAAAGATGTCCACGCGGATGTCCAGCGCGTTCTGGAACCAGTTGAGCGCCTTTATGTAGTCGCCCATGTCCGCGTATACGGAAGCGATGTTGTTGTACGTGGTGGCCGTGTCCGGATGCCGCTTGCCCAGCACCCTCTCTTTTATCGACAGCGCCTTGCCGTACCACTCCAGCGCTTTGGAGTATTCCTCGCTGTCGGCGTACAGCGTGGCGATGTTGTTGTAGGTCGCGGCGGTGTCCGGGTGCTCGCCGCCGAAAATCCGCTCTTTGATCGACAGGGCCTTTTTATAGCGGTCGAGCGCTTTTTGGAAGTCCCCCTTGTGGGAGTAGGCCAGCGCTATGTTGTTGTATGTGGTCGCCGTGAACGGGTGGTCGGCGCCAAGCAGCCTCTCGTAGACGGCCAGCGCCTTGCCGTACCATTTCAGCGCGTTCGCGTATATGCCCTGGTCGCTGAAGATCGTCGCCGCGAAGCTGTAGGCTTCCGCCGTGTCAACGGCGTCTTTTCCGAGCAGCCGCTCGCGCATGGCGATCGCCTGCTTGCAGTAATCAAGCGCCTTGTCGTATTGGGCGAGCCGCTCGTACACTGCGGAAACGATCATGGATCTGTCCGCGTTTCGCAGCGTGACGGCCCAGTTGCGCGACCAGTCGCCGAGCCTGTCCAAAATGTCCGCGACCAGCAGGCCCGTCCAGTCGTAGGATATGTCCGGGCAGTCCAGCCACGCGCGCAGCAGCTCCAGGTACAGGCGCTCCGCTTCGGCCGACCACTCGCTCTGGATCCCGTCTTTCGACACGGCGCCCGTCAGCTCGTTGAAGCGCGCGTTTGCGCTTTTGATCGACTGGGCGCTCAGCCTGCTGTGCTTGTACAGGCCGCTGTCGAGCCGGGTGGCCGGCTTGCCCGGAGCGGCCGGGCC
>JAISFK010000491.1 GCA_031263625.1 Clostridiales bacterium | reverse complement strand
CCGCCCTCCTGCGAGTAGAGGTTCCCGCCGCTCTGGTCCGTCGTTATCAGATTGACCGAGAAGTTAATGTAGTCCAGCGCGTTCTGAATGAGCTGCGAATTTATGTCGTTCGTGCTTTTCAGCCCTCCAAGCGTTTCCACCAGATCCCTCTGGCAGCTGTCAAGCCTTTTGTAGCTGCCCTCGTCCAGGCGCGAGTTGATCTCGGACAGCGTGATGCCTTCCAGATCCAGGCCCAGCTGGTCGGACAGAGCCTTTATCGTGGCCTCCCGCTCCGTTTCCAGCCTTCCGATTTTTATTATGATCGCCTGCTCCGCCTTGACCAGGCTGTCGAGCTCCTCGATCTTTCCCTTTACTATGACGTCCGTCTTTTTGGCCGATATCTCGGCCGCGTCGCGATACAGCAGCGTTTCCATTTCGAGCACGTCCGCAAGCCGCCCGGCGGCGCCCGCCACGGCGGCGCTTCCGGCGTGGACGCCGGCGCCGGCGTAGCCGGCCGCCGTCGCTTGCGCGCCCGGCTCCCCGCCTGCTGCCGCTGCCGCAGCGGGCGCAACAGATGCGGCGGATGCGGCAGCGGCAGCAGATGCAACAGTTGCGGCGGCCGCAACGACGGCCTCGCCGTCCAAATGCGGCTGGGGCGCGGCGGCGAAACGCGCGTCCCGGCCCGGCTGCCCGGCGCTCGCCGGACGCGCGGCGGGCGACGGCCTCGCCGGCTGGAAGCCCGGCTGCGCGGATGGCTGGGGCGGCGCCTGCCTGGCCGCCGCGCCCGCCTGCTGAGGCTGCTGGGCCGCTCGCGGCGGCTGCGCGGGGGGCGCGGGCCTCGCCGGTTGCTGGGGCGCAGGCTGCGACATCGGCTGCGGCGCCGAATATCCGGCAGCGCGCGCTGCCGGGCGCCGCGCCTGCGCCGCGACGCTATTCGGAAGCGCGTCCCGCCGCGACGCCGTGCTGCCCGCGTATGCCGACATCGCCGGATTTGCGGGCGCCGGCCGGCCCGCCGGCCTTGGCTGAGCGGAAACCGCCGGCCGGCCCGCCGAAGCCGCCGGGTTCGCGTTCGCCGCCACATTCGCGTTCGCCGGCCTGGCTGCGTTGGCGGGCGCCGCCTGCCCGCCCGGCCCGGCGGCGCCCGCCGAAGCCGCCGGGTTCGCGGGCGCCCTCAAGTGCGGCGAGCCGCCCTCCCGCGCCCCGGAATACGCCGTTTGGCCCGCCTGAAATCCCGCGCGCGGCAAGCCCGCGCCTTGCGCTGCCGGGCGCGGCGCCCCGCCGCCCTGCGGGCGCTGCCCTCCGCCCGGCCTGTTCCGGCCGTCCTGGCCCGCCTGCCCGCTCTGGCCGCTCTGGCCGCCCAAACTGTTCGAGCCATTCGAGCTGTTCTGGCCCGCCTGCCCGCCTATGTCACTTGGCATGATGAACGCCACCTCCAAACGCGCTGACTGCTCCCGCGAATTATACTCGTGTTCGATTGGGAATTCCGACCGCAAATTGCGGTCGGACAGAGGAAACGAGTATTACTGACTCGCGTTTATGGTAAATTCAAATGCTCGCCAGTATAGCATAACTATAGCCGCCTCTTTCGGAAAGAAAACATCGCCCTCCTAAAACACGCATTAAGAGGGCGATATTCAAACGCTATTTTCTTTTCACGCTTATGGCAATCCCTTACTTTCTGGCAAACAGCCCGCTTTTCGCGAGCGCCTCGGCGATCGCCCCCGGCTCAGCCTGATGACTGCCCGAAGCGTACTTGCCGGCAATGTCCGCGACTTTGTCCGCCCTTATGTCCGGCGCCTCCTTCAGGCCGCGCATTACCGCCTGAAAGTCCCTGGCGTCGCCAGACAGCGACAGCTTGTCCTGCTTTGGCACAGCCGGCGCCCTGTAAAGCGATTTCCCGCCCACAGGCTGCTTATCGTAAACCCCGTACACCTTTGTTACGTCAAATACCTGCATACACTTCTCCTCCGTGATTTGTGCGGCCGGAGCGCCAAAATGCCCGGCTTTGGCCGCTGGCAGCGCGCCTGAGCGTCAGAACGTCAGGACGTCAAGACGCCAGAGCGCCAGCAACGCGGCCCAGCGCCTAGCACCAGCCTTCTGACGCCGCCAAGATCCGGCGTATGCGCCATTCGGTTGCCGCAGGCACGGCCCGGCATATTTTGCCGCTCACTTATTTATCGGCAATCCCGCGCGGGCCATTAATAGCCTATTAGTGACTTGCAGGCGAACAACCGCAAAAAATAGCAAGAAGTCAGCGCCTGTAAGTCACTAACGCCGCGCGGACGAGCGCGGCGCGGGCGCATCGCGGCAACTCGCCCCTACTTCTTGTTGGCGTCCTTTATAAAGCGGAATCCGCCCCCCGCGCCGGCAGGCTTGCTCTCCTGGGCCGTCACCTTGCCCAGCAGCTCCCGCTTTGACGACTCCAGCGCCTTGGCAAGCCCGGCCTCGCAACTTTTGCAGAAACGGCCCGAAGGGATCTCCTTGCCGCACTTTTCGCAGAATGTCAAAATGCTGCCGTCCGGCTCTTTTATCTGCAACCGGCCTTCGCGCACGTATTTCAGGATTTTTTCATACGAGACGTCCAGCTCCTTTGAAACGACCGTGAGCGGCACGTCCTGATGCTCCCGGATGTACATGCTCACTTTTTCAAAGATCTCTTCTTCCTCTTTTTGGCAGTTCGGGCATATCGGCGGCCCGGTTATATACGAGAATATCCTGTTGCATTTTCTGCAATTTTTCAACTCGGGCATGGCAAACTTCACGCTCCTGACATAATGCGCATCGCAAACAGTCTTCGTTCATTTCTTA
>JAISFK010000462.1 GCA_031263625.1 Clostridiales bacterium | reverse complement strand
CGCCCACGACCTGGCAGCCCAGATCCTGCCACGGGATCCCGTTTTTCAGCCCCATGCGCACAAGAAGCTCGTCGTCCGCGATCATCACGCGCTTCATCTATTATGCCCCGCCTCCAAAGATTCGTCCGCGCCGGCGTGGGCAAGGCCGCCGGCCACCGCGCCCGTTTCGCCTGCACAGGTGTCGCCGGCCACCGCGCCCGTTTCGTCCTTGGCCGCGCCCTCGCCTGCACTGGCACCGGTGGCCTCGGCCGCGCCGCCGACCACCGCACCCGCCTCGCCCATGCCCGCGCCCTCGCCTGCACCGGCGTCGGTGGCCCCGGCCGCGCTGCTTGCCGTGCCTGTGTTGCCCGCCTCGCCCTCGGCCGCGCGACGGAGCGGCAGGCGCACCGTGGCTATCGCGCCCCAGGGCGCGGCGTTGGCGAGCGAGATGCCGTAGTCGCGGCCGAATGTGTGCCGGATGCGCTCGTGCGTGCCGATCAGGCCGATTCGCGAGAGGCTGCCGCCGGCGCCGTCCTCCGCCGAGCGGAACAGCGCCTCCATCCGCGCCGGGTCTATGCCGACCCCGTCGTCCCGCACCGTCAGCGTCAGCAGATCCCCCTCCGCGAAGGCCCTCACCTCTATCCGCCCGCCGCCCGGCCGCGGCTGCAGGCCGTGGCGCACGGCGTTTTCCACGAGCGGCTGGAGCGTCATCCGCAGCACCTGCGCGCCGAGAAGCCCGTCCGGCACGTCGTAGTCGAACGTGAAGCGATCCGCGTACCGTATGCGCAGCAGGCGGGTGTACGCGCCCAGGTTGCCCAGCTCGTCGCGCAGCGCCACTATCTCGCTCTGCTTGCCGATGCTGGCCTCCAGAATCCGCCCGAGGGCGGAAACGGCGCCGGCGCCCTTGGCGTCGCCGTGCAGCGCGCACAGCCACTTGATGTCGCTGAGCGTGTTGAACAGAAAGTGCGGCTGCACCTGCGACAGCAGCATGTTGTAGCGGTACTCCAGCTTCTGCCGCTCCTCCTCGCCGATGCGCCGCCGGCTCGCCTCGTTGTCGCCGAGCAGCCGGCTCAGGTTGCGCGTCATCTCCGAAAAGCGCTCGCCCAGCTCGACGAACTCCGGCGAGGCCCGCGCCGGCAGCTCGACGCCGGCCGAGAGGTCGCCGCCCTCCACGCGCCGCATGGCGCGGGCTATGCTGTCCATCGGGGCCAGGAAGCCGCGCAGCAGCCGGAACGCCAGCAGGCAGAATACGAGGTCGGACAGGATCGAGAACACGATCTGGCGCGCGTGCAGGCCGGGCAGGCCCGCCGTCGCGGCCGAATCGGGCAGCGCCTGCAACAGGAGCAGCCCGCGAAACGCGCCGCGCTGGATGTATATGCGCGTCCGCTCGCCGTCTATGGCCGCCTCCACGACCTGGCCGTCCTTCCCGGCCGCGAAAGCGTATGCCGCCTCCGCGGCGCCCCCGCCCGCGGAGGCCAGCAGCCGGCCCGACGCGTCGAACACCGCGACCGACTCCTGCGCGCCAGCCCCGCCAGTTCCGCTCGCGCCGCCCGCCCCGCCTGTCCCTCCTGCGCCGCCCGCCCCGATGTAGCTCAGCAGCTGGCCCTGCGGGATCGTGATGAGCAGCACCCCGCCCACGCGGCCCGTCAGGCTGTCCGTCACGGCGCGCGCCAGGCAGACGCGGCTGTCCAGGCGCGCGCCGGCCCGCTCGTAGGGCTCGTCGGTGGCGAACCAGCTGTACTCGGACTGGTTGCGGACGGCCTCGGCGTACCACTCGCTGCCGAGCATCCCCTGCGCGGACATGGAGGAATGGGGCAGCGTCGAGTACACGTAGCCGTTGCCCGACATGAGCGTTATGTCCAGGCCGCTGAGCTGGTACGGTATGTAGCCCACCACCTTTTGCAGCTCCCGGTAGACGTAGTAATACGCCGCCGCGTCGTACTCGTCCTGCCACAGGCTGGCGCGCACCTCCTGGGCGCCGACGAGCATGCTGGAGTACGTGGTGATGTCCTGCAGCAGCGCGGAGAGGGTGGCCGCGCGCTGGCGGGAGATCTGGATGTTCGTTTCGTCGAGCCGCTGGGCCGACAGGCGGGAGACGCTCTCGGAGAACAGAAAGACGGCGACCAGCGTGGGCACGAAAATCACGAGCAGAAACACGACCCCCAGCCTGCTTTGCAGGCGCATCCCCTTGCGGCGGCTCAAGCGGCTCACCTCCGAATCCAGCGCATTGGCTTGACTAAACATCAGTATAGCCTATAATATCACTTGGGATGAAATAATGCAATTACGATAAAAAAGCCCCGCGCCGCGCGGCAAATGCGGCAAATGCGACAAATCGTGCAAGCGCCCGGCGCAAGTCCAACAATATGTGCAATCGAAACAAAAAAGCCTCTATCGATTTTTGCCTTTTTTAGTCGTACAATGGACGCAACTATACTGACGAGCATTTGAATTTTCCATTAACGCGAGTCAGCAATACTCGTTTTCTCTGCCCGACCGCAAATTGCGGTCGGAATTTCCAAGCGAACACGAGTATATTTTATTTGCCGCCCCTCCGGCGGCGGAATGGAGCTTGCCATGAAAAAGACGGACATCCGAAAGGCGGCCCGGTCGAGGCGCGCCGGCCTGCCGGCGATGGCGCTGGTTTTGGCGCTGGCGCTTGCAATGGCGCTGCCGCTCGCCGCGTGCTCCGGCACGGGCGCGGGGACAGGCGCTGGCGCGGGGACGAGCGCGGAATCTGGCACAAGCGCCGCCGCGGGCGCGGAGACTGCGAGCGCTGACGCGGCGGAATCCAGCGACGGCGCGGCTGGCGAAACGGCGGCCGCGCAGCCGGAAAGCCCGGCGGGCGCGGGCGGCAGCGGCGCAGGCGCCGAAAGCGGGCAGCCGGAGCCGTTCACGATGTACTGGTGGGGCGGCGTGCCCTTTGAGATGGGGCCGCAGCAGACGATCGAGGCGTACAGGGAAATGAACCCCCACATAGAGATCGAGTACGTCAAGCTGGGCTGGGACGACGCGAGCAACACGAAGCTGGACACCGCGCTCATGAGCGGCGCGGGGATAGACGTTTACATGCCGACGCGGGGCTATCTGGAGAAGGCGGAAAAGGGCCTGGCCGCCGAGCTGACGACCCTTCTCGCCGACGCGGGCATCGACCTCATGCAGGACATCGGCCCCGACATGGAGACGTACATGTACGACGGCAGATACTTCAACATCCCGACGTCCCGCTCCGACGTGGTGTTCTTCATCAACATGGACAAGCTCGCGGACGCTGGCCTTTCCATGCCCGCGCCCGACTGGACGACGGACGATCTGCTGGCGACCGCGAAGGCCATGAGCGACGGCGAGGGCGCCGCCCGCACATACGGCGTGTTCTACACGTATAACTGGGGCGACATGTGGGCCCAGCCCAGCAACGGCTTCTTTCCCGCCTACGCGCGCTTCAACGCCGACCAGACCGAGATACTGAACGATCCGCGCATGCTCGAATCGGCGAGCCTGTTCGCCCGCATGCAGGACGAGGATCGCTCCACGCCGAGCTACGCGGAGTGCGCGGCGGAAAAATACGACCCCGCGCAGATGCTGCTGACCGGCAAGTCCGCCATGGTCTACAGCGGCGCCTACGTGCTGCGCGACATCAAGAACCGCGAGGCGTACCCGCACACGTTCAAGACCGGGTTCGCCCTGCCGCCGCTGTCCGCCGCCTACCCAGGCGAGGAGTACCACATAGCCAGTCTCGAGGATCCCATCATGATCTCGCCCAAGACAGACCATCCGGGCGAGAGCTGGGATTTCGTGCAATGGTTCTACCGCGACGGCTTCGCCGGGTTCATCGAGTACGGGCGCATCCCGTCCTACGTCGGCTACACCGCCGACCAGGTGGCCGACATACTCGTTTCGGGCTACGAGGACCTGCTCGACATAGAGTCGTTCAAGGCCACGTTCTCGTCCACGCGCCCGCTCAACCCCAGCGTCCAGGGCGTGGCCGCCTCGAAGGCGAACACTGTGCTCAACCAGCAGGTCGAGCTTGCAATGCTCGGCGAGCAGAGCCTGGAGGAAGCCCTGGCAAACGGCATCGCCGAGGGCAACAGGGCCCTGGCCGGGGAGTAGCAAGCAGCATGCAGGCGCATAGGATAGCGGGACAATAGGATAGCAGGGAAACGGGGGAACAAGGGGAAGTCAAGGTTACGGAGAGTGGCGGGCGAATAAGCGAATAAGCGAATAAGCGGATGGGCGAACAGGGCGGCGGGGGCATAGGATAGCGGGACAATAGGATAGCCGGATAATAGAGGGGAGGGGAGGGGCAGGTGCTTAAATCGGTAGCCAAAAAGGCCAAGTGGGCGCGAGCCAGGCGCCAGCTCACGGCGTACACGTTCATAATGCCCAACCTTGCGGGGGTGCTCCTGTTCACGCTGATCCCTGTGGCCTTTTCGCTTGTCATCAGCTTCAGCTCGTGGGACTACGTCACGCCGATCTCGGAGATCCGCTTCACGGGGCTCGCCAACTATGCCAAGATGTGGGGCGACCAGTGGTTCCTGGCGTCGCTGAGGAACAACCTGCTCTATGCGTTCACGACCGTCCCGGCGGCCATGGCGCTGGCCCTGGCGTTCGCGTACATCGTGGACAGGTTTTGCCGGGGCAAGCCGGTGATCCGCCTGCTGCTGTATTCCACGAACATCGTCAGCAGCGTGGTCGCGGCCTACGCGTGGCAGATGATGCTGTCGCAGAAAGGGCTTGTCCACTCCATGCTGCGCGCCGCCGGCGTCACGGGCGCGCCGCATTTCCTCGGCGACACGCGCTGGGCGATTTGGGCGCTGATCGCGCTGGCCGTGTGGAGCAACCTCGGCTACATATTCGTGCTGTACATGGCCGGGCTGCAGAACGTGCCCGCCGACATCTACGACGCCTGCCTCGTGGACGGCTGCAACGAGCTTGCGCGCTTCTTCCGCGTCACCGTCCCCATGCTCGCGCCGACGACGTTCTTCATATTCATCACGCAGGTAATATTCTCGTTCCGCGTGTTCACGCCCGTGCAGCTGCTCACCCAGGGCGGCCCCGGCACGAGCACGAGCATGCTGGCGTACTATGCGTACATATCGGCGTTCCGCTACTACGAGATGGGCTATTCGGCCGCCATCACGTGGGTGCTGTTTATAGTGATTTTCGCGTTCACGCTCGCCCAGTGGAAGCTGCAGGACAGGTGGGCGCTGTACTGACGCGCGCCGATAATAAATATGCCGGTAATGCGCTCTGGCGATATGCTGGCGATACGTTGCGATATGCTGGCAATGAGTTTGCGATACTCTGGCGATATGCTGGCGGCGCGTTGGATGGGGGAATCTGAAAGGGGGTGCACTAGCATGAGGGCAAGCGATGCCGCGCTCGGCGGCATGGGTGGCGGCACGGTTGGCGGCCACGCCAGGGGCCGCGCCGCGGAAATCGCGTTCACGGCGCTGTTCGCCGCCATCGGGGCCGCGACGGTCCTGCCGTTTTTCTGGATGCTCTCCGTGAGCTTCAAGACGCCGATGGAGATAATGTCCGCGCCCGAAAAGCTCCTGCCGGCGGGCTTCTACCTCGGCAACTTTGGGACGGTGCTCAGCCCGCGCTACGGGTTTTTGCGGATGTACCTCAACTCGGCCAAGATCACCGGCATCAACGTGGCCGGCAGCGCGCTCACGAGCATGCTGGCCGGATACGCGTTCGCCAGGCTGCGCTTCAAGGGGCGCGACGCCATCTTTCTGATCTATCTCGCCACGCTGATGATCCCGCCGCAGATCACGATGATCCCCCGCTACATCCTGTTCGACCGCATTGGCCTCATAGACACGCACCTCAGCCTGATCCTGACCGGCATGTTCTCGGTCATCGGCGTGTTCATGATGCGCCAGTATTTCATGCAGCTGCCGGGCGAACTGGGCGAGGCGGCGGCCATCGACGGGGCCGGCATGTACCGCACGTTTTTCCAGATTTACGCGCCGCTCGCGAAGCCGGCCATCGTCACGGTCATCATCATCAATTTCACGTGGCAGTGGAACGACTACGAGAACCCGCTGATCTTCCTCCGCAGGCAGAGCCTGTTCACCATCCCGCTCGGCCTGGTCGCCTTCGTGGACGCGAACGAAACCCACATGGAGCTGACCGCCGCCGCCGCCGTGCTGGGCAGCTTTCCCATGCTGGCGCTGTTCGTGGCGGCGCAGAAATACTTCGTGAACGGGCTCGTCGCCGGCGCCGTGAAAGGCTGAGCGAACGGGGCTGCGGCCGGCGCGGCGCGAAAGGCTTTGCGCCCGCCGGGGAGGCGCCTGGCTGGCGGCCGCGAGGCCGGGGAGGCGCATGGCGGGCATTGGCGAATTGAGGCTTTGCATATTTGGGAATATAAAAATATATACTCGTGTTCGATTGGGAATTCCGACCGCAATTTGCGGTCGGGCAGAGGAAACGAGTATTACTGACTCGCGTTAATGGAAAATTCAAATGCTCGTCAGTATAAATAGGAAATTGGAATTGGGGAAAGGATCGGCTATGCGCATAAAACTTCCTCTCGGCGGCGACGGCCGCCCCGCATTGCGGCTGAGCGCGGATTCCGCGCCCGAACGGCAGCGCGAGCGCGTCGAGCGCTACCTGCCCGCGCTTCGCAGGCTTTTGGAGCGCGAATGGGCGCCGCGCGGCGGCGAAGTTGCGGCCGGTTCGGCCGGTTCGGCCAGCTCGGCCAGCGCATACGGCGCGGCCAGCGCATACGGCGCCGAACTCGGATCGAGCGGCGCCGAGGCCGCCTCCCGCCCGCATGGCGGCGCGGCGGTCGAAACAGGCGCAGCGGCGGCAACGGCAGACGCAACAGGCGCAACGGCGGCAACGGCGGCGGCGGGGCAAGGTGCCGCCGGCTTCCCGGTCGCGTTCGCGCTCGACGGCGGCATTGGCGGCGACGCGTTTCGCCTGTCGCTGGCGGGCGGCGGCGCCCGCATACGCGCCGGGCGCCCGCGCGG
>JAISFK010000452.1 GCA_031263625.1 Clostridiales bacterium | reverse complement strand
CCGTGGTGTATGCCGTAGAACGTGCCCACGTCGTGCATGAGCCGCGTGTTCATGAGCACGACGCCCTGCTGGCCCGAGCCCTGCGTCTCCACCCAGCTGTACAGATACACGTGGTCGTTGATTTTATAGTACTTGCATGGCGCGGTGCCCAGCAGGCCGCTTCCGGGGCCCGTGAGGATCACCCACGCGATGGACGACGGCGTGCCGAAGATGTGCTGGCTGGCCATGTCGTCGCGGTACGACCAGCCCATGGAGCGGCCCACGAGATCCCGCGTCGGGTGGTGCCGCCACGAGATGGGCGCTGGCATCCCGTCCCGCTCGATCACGCCGTGCCATACGTGCTGGCTCACATATCTGGCCGCCTGCGGCGCGCCCATGCCGGACACGATCATGGTCGCCAGGTTCATGCCAAGGTCCAGCGTGCACGTGAGGGACGTGGCGGGCCGGCTGCCCTTGCGCAGATACGCCAGCAGGTATATGTCGCCGTCAATCTGCAGCGCCTCGTAGTATTCCTCGTGCCAAGCTCTGCCGGCGGGAGCGCACTCGGCGGGGGCACCGGAACCGCCGTTGGCGTCGGCGCCGCCGTTTTCGGCAACGCTGCCGGCACGGTCGCCGCCGCTCCATGCCTCAGCGGCGCCTCCCGCCACGCCGGCCGGGTCGCCCGCCACGCCGGCGCCTTCCTCGCGCCACAGAAGCCTGTGCTCGTCCAGAAACCGGTGGCTTATGGCCGGGCCGTCGCCGTCCGCGCGCAGCGTCAGCTCTCGCCCGGCCAGCCCGCCGCTGAACGCCGGCCGGCGCCCGACTAGGTCGCCTACGCTGTAGTTCGGGCAGGCCAGCACAAGGTCAGCCACTTCCTGTTCCGTCATTTCTACTGTCATCCTATGCGGGCGGTATGGCCGCAAAAGCTGGTTCATGGCCGTCCTCCTCTCTCAAATTCAGTTTCTCTCATGCGGCGCGGGCGGCACCGGCGCTACGCCGTCTCGCCCCGCGCCGGCGGCCACGGGTAGTCTGCCCGCTGGTCGTTGGGCAGGTCGAAATTCGCGAGCTGGCCGACATATTCCCCGACCGCCCCGAACGTGTAGCACTCGAACTTCCCGCTGCCGTTTATGCCAAAAAAGCATCCCACGTCGTGCATGCTGTGCAGGTTCATCAGCGCGAAGCCCTGCACGCCCGCGCCCTCCGTTTCCACCCAGGAGTAGATGTAGACGTGGTCGCTGATCTTCACGTAGTTGCAGGGCGAGCTGAGCAGCATCCCGCCGTAAAACGTGTTGAAATCCACGAACGCGGAATACCACTTGGACGCATAGATGTGCTGGATGGAAAACTGCGGCGAGTACGTCCACACGATGGAGCGGCCGACCAGCTCCGTCGTCAGGCCGTGCCGCGCCTCCGGCGCGGGCGCCCCGCTGCCGTCGTCGATGTAGCCGAACGCTATGTCGCGATCCACCTCCCGCGCCGAAACCTCGTTGCCGATCCTGGCAAAAAATGCCGTCGCAAGGCCCGTGCCGAGCTCCAGCGTCACCATGCGCGCCTCCTGCGGCGACGTACCGCTCAGGGTGTGGACGAGCAGAATCACGCCGTCGTCCGCTTCGAGCGCCTCGTAATACTCGCTGTGCAACTCGCCGCCCGCGCCGCTTGCGCTACCTGTGCCACTTGCGCCGCCCGCGCCCCCTGCTCCGCCTGTGCCTTCCGCAGCGCCAGCGTTGCCCGTGCCTCCCGCGACATCTGCGCTATTTGCGCCCCCTGCGCCGCTTGCGCTGCTGGCGCCCCCTGCGCCGCCCGCGCAATCGCGCCATTGCAGGCGGTGGGCGTCCGCGAAGTCGTATTCGTGCGCCGCCCCGCCGTCGTAGCGCAGGGTGAACCGCCTGCCCGCGAGCCTGTCGCAGAAAGGCGGCCGCGACGCGGCGAGCCCGCCCTGGTTGTATTCCGCGGTTTCCCGCACTATCCTGTCGATCTCCTCCGGCGTGTACTCCGGGTATAAGCTCTTTGCCACTCTCGTCACGCTCCTTCCTCTGCCGCCCGCCCCGCCTTTTCCGGCTTTTCCAGCCTTTCTGGCTTTTCCGGCTTCTCCTGCTTTTCCTGCTTTTGCAGATAGACGTTCGGCTTGCCCTCCAAAACGCCGTCCGAGAACACGAAGTCCCCATACGCGCCAAAGATGTAGTTCTCCGGCCGCACATTGCCCTCCTGCAGCCCCCCGTGCCCGAAAGAGCGGCCGACGTCGTGCACGCGCGCGGCGTCAATGAGGAAAAGCAGCGAGTTTCCCGTGAAGCCCCTGCGCGCCATGTTATGCTCCATGACGCTCACAAGGTACATGCCGTCCTTTATCTTGATGTACGCGGCCGGCTCGTCGTATGGCTCGCGCTCCAGCAGCGCCAGGAACTCGTCGGCGGGCATCCCGCCCCAGCCCATGCCCTCCGGGAAGGCGACGCGGCAGTAGTTTTCGCAGTAGTACACATGTATGATCTCCAGCGTCGGGCTGTAGTGCCAGTGGATCCGCTTACCCACAAGATCCGAGGTGAAGCCGTGCCGCCCGGCGGGCGCCGCGCGCCCCGGAACCGCGATGTAGCCAAAGGCGTACTCGCTGTCCACGAGGTACGGGTATTTCGCGTCGTGCCCCGTGACCGTCCTCACCATCGTCACGAGCCGCGCGCCCGTGTCCAGCACGAGCGCCAGATTCGTGCGCGGCGCCTCGCCCGCGAGCTCGAAATTGACAAAATACACGCCCTCGCCGCCCTTGGCGCAATCATACAGCTCCGCGCGGCCGGCCGCCCCGTACTCCGCCCACAGCAGCGTGTCCCCCGTTGCAAAGTGTACGAAGTACTCCCGCCCGCCGTCGAACGCCAGACGCAGCTTTTGCCCATCCAGCTCGTAGCACGGCGGCTCGCGGTACTGGCTCATGCCCTCGAACGCCGGCGCCTCCGGCTCAAGGCCGTAGTAAGGTTCCGCCAAACCAATCCCCCCCTCTAAAATCATATTCGCGACGCTTATAGCGCCAGTGCTATACTGACGAGCATTTGAATATACCATAAACGCGAGTCAGTAATACTCGTTTCCTCTGTCCGACCGCAAATTGCGGTCGGAATTTCCAAATCGACCACGAGTATAGCATCAAACTGAATAAAACGGCGGCGGGGCCTCCAGCTCCCCGTCGGAGCGCACGAACTCCCCGTATGCCGAAAACATGTAGTTCTCCGGCAGGTAGCCCTCGCCCCCGAACTGCCCCGTGTGCCCGAACGACCGGCCGACGTCGTGAACGCGGCGCGTGTCCATCAGGAACAGCAGGCTGTTGCCGGGCAGCCCGCGCCGGGCCATGCTCTGCTCGACGATGCTGACGATGTACATGCCGTCCCGCACCTTGACATACGCCGCCTTCTCGTCATACGGGTTTTCCAGCCAGCCCTCGCGTTGCTCCGGCGTCGGGGGCGCCATGCGCTCCAGCGCCTCCGGCGTGAATGTCGCGCGGATGTAGTTCGGGTGGTAGTACACGTGCACGATGGAAAACTCCGGGCTGTAGTGCCAGTGGATCCGCTTGCCCACGAGGTCGGTGGTGTATGCGTGCCGCTTCTTCGGCAGCGGGAAGCCCGGCATGTCGATGGCGCCGAAGTCGAACTCGCTGTCCACGAGCGTCGGGCAACGCTCGTTGAAGCGCGTGAACGTCCTTACCGCGGTCGCCAGCCGCGTTTCCAGATCCAGAATCAGCACCAGGTTCGTGCGCGGCTTCTCGCCCGAAAGCTCAAAGTTCACGAAATACGCCAGGCTGCCGGCCTTGGCGCACTCGTAGCGCTCGCGGCGGGCCGGGCGGCCGGCTTCCGACCACTCCAGCGCATTGCCCGACGCGAAGGACACAAAGGCGTCCCTGCCGCTGTCCATGACGAGCGAGAAGTGCCTGCCGGCCAGCTCGCAGTTCAGCGGCGCCCGGTAGCGGCTGATCCCCTCGAACACCGGCTTCTTCTTTTCCGTGCCATAGTAGTCGCCAACCTCAATTCCCATGATAAAATTCGCCTCCCCATATTCAAGTTTCTTGCCGCCATTGCGCCATTGCGCTATTATGCCATCGCGCCGTTGCGCCGTTATGCCATTGCGCCGTTATGCCATCGCGCCGTTGCTGCGCCGGAAACAGCCGCCCGGCCAGTGCGCCAGCCTGCCATGCCTGCCATGCCCGTCGCGCTGTCACGCGCCCGTCGGCTCGTCTTGCCCGCGCGTCGGCTCGCCAGCAAGCCCATCCGCAATCGCGCCGGCATCCCCCTCCGGCCCGCCCGAACGCGTCAGCTCGTCCTGCCCGCGCGCGAGCCCGCGCAGCATCCGCAGCAGCTTTATCGAAAGCAGCGCCGCGATCGCCGTCGTCAGCACGTCCGCGGCCGGCTGCGCGAACACGAATCCGGCCACGCCGAACAGGCGCGGCAACGCGAACAGCAGCGGGATGTAGAACAGGCACTGCCGGCCCAGCGTGATGATCATCGCGCTCACGGACTTCCCGAGCGCCTGGAACGTGACGGTCAGCGTCAGCTGCAGGCCCACGAAGGGCATGGCCCAGACCAGCGCCTGCAGCAGCATGTTGCCCGCCGCCACCGTCGCGTCGTCGTTGATGAAAAACCGGATCATCTCCCGCCCGAAGAAGCGGAACAGCAGCGCGAACGCGCAGGCCAGGCCCGTCGCGTACAGCGTCGTCGCGGCCATCCCCCGGATCAGCCGTCGGTATTTGCCCGCGCCGTAGTTGAACCCCGCGAACGGCTGGTAGCCCATCGTCAGGCCCATCAGCAAAGACAGGCACAGCCCGCCGACGCGCATGTACACGCCGATCCCCGCCACGAGGATGTCGCCGCCCTCCTCCAAAATGCCGCCGAACCCGGAAGCCACGAGGTTGCTCAGCAGCATGGAGCCGCTCATCACGACCTGCGAGAGCGCGGACGGGGCGCCGATCTTGAACGTTTCCGCGTACACCGCCGCGGACGGCCGGAAATCGCCCGGCGCGACGGACAGCAGCGAGCGCCTCGCGACGAAGTGCCACAGGTAGTACGCCGTGGAGGACAGGTGGCCGATCACGGTGGCCCACGCCGCGCCGGCGGCGTCCATGTGCAGGCCCAGGATGAAGATCGGGTCCAGCACGACGTTCACGACCAGCCCTATGGACATGCCGACAGTCGCGTGCAGCGTCGCGCCCTCGCTACGCAACAGGCCCGCCATGGCGATGTTGGCCGCCATCGGCACCGTGAACCATGCGAGGATCGTGAAGTAGTCGTTCGCGTGGGAAAAGGTGCCGGCGCTCGTGCCGACGCCGCCCAGCACCCTGTCCTTGAACGCGAGCAGCAACACCGTGAGCAGCAGGCCGGACGCGAGCGTCGTGTAAAACGCGACCGAGCTGGTCTCGCGCGCCTCGCGCAGCTTCCCCGCGCCCAGCTGGCGCGAAACCAGGCTGGCCGACCCCACCGCGAACAGGTTGCCCAGCGCCTGCACGATGAAAAACAGCGGCGACGCCAGCGATATGCCCGCCACGATCAGCGGGTTGTTCGTCTGCCCGATGAAATACGTGTCCGTGAGGTTATACAGCATCTGCACCGCCATGCCGAGCATCGCGGGCAGCGCCAGCCGGACTATGCCGAGCGCCACGGGGTACTCCCCCATAAATTTGAGCTTGTCGTTTTTCATTTTTTAGCTTGGCCCTTCATTTAAGCCTGTCGCGCTTCATGCCAAAGCGGGCCGCGCCAGCAACCCAAGTCGGAACGGGAAAGCGCGGTTTCCCCGTTCCTCACGGGCGCGATGCGCCCGCGCCGCGCTCATCCGCGCGGCGTTAGTGACTTACAGGCGCTGACTTCTTGCTATTTATTGCGGTTATGCGCCCGTAAGTCGCTAATGCGGATTGGCATAAAATTCCGCCACCGCCCCGAAAAACGCGTCGATGTTTTCGAGCGGCGTCTGCGCCGGGATGTCGCACCCCGAAGATGGAATGTAGTTGGGATATGCCGCGCAGGCGGCCAGCGTTTCCAGCGTGCTCTCCCTCACGCTTTCCGGCGTGCCGTTCCGAAACTGCCGCGCCGGGTCTATGTTGCCAAACACAGCGACATCCGGCGGCACGAGCGGCAGCATGTCGCTCAGCTTTATCGCGTTGCCGAAATGCAGGCCGTGCGCGCCGATTGCGAGGATGTCCTCGATGAGCGGGATGGTGTTCCCGCAGTTGTGGTAAATGACGGCGAAATGCTCGTCCTTGACGGCGGCGACGATCTCGCGCATGTACTTGGCGGAAAACTCCCTGTTGAGCAACGGCGAGAGCAGCCCGGCGGCCGGCTCCGCAAATATGACGCCGTCCGCGCCCGCGCTTTTGAGCGCGCCGACATACGCGACAATGAATTTGGATGTCTTTTCCAGCATTGCGCGCACCGTGTCCGGCTCCGTTATGCTCAGCACCATGATCTCAGTCATGTCGAGCAGCCGCCCCGCCAACGAGAACGGCCCGATCGCGCCCGCCAAAACGGGGCGATCCGCTATAAGCTTTTTGGCCTCCCGCACGGTTTTGGCGTACTCGCCTGTGCGCCCCGCGCCCACGTCGGGAATGCCAAGGCCGTTCGCGCCCGTCTCGTCCTCGACTATTCTGCCCGTCACCGTGGGAACCTCCATCTCGGAAAAGGCGATGGGCGCCCCGAACGCCTCCGCCTCGACGGACAGATCCATCAGCGTGACGGCGGCCAAGGTTTCGTACCTGTCGGCGATCGCCTTCATGCATCGCGCCTGGAGCGCCCCGTCCCTGACCAGCTCGGAAACCGATTTGCCAATGATCTGCACGCCGGGAAACGACAGCACCGGCATGGGCGTTTTTGCCTTCGCGGCAATCGCTTCGGAGATCCATTTTTCTGCGTTCATATTTTCTGCGTTCATAATAATGACCATCCTCGTTCATGTTTTTGCACAAAGCTCGTATGTGAAAACTTGCTTTCTGGCTTTATCCACAATTATTATATCGGTTTGGATGGGACAGCTCTTGCAAAATTCGATTCAAATTCTGGTAAAATAGCGTCAATGTTTCAAGCCGCCGAGTTTTCGGCGCGAGCGGCATTGGCCAAGAATCCCGCATTTTCCGGCGCCGGGCGCGGCAGGGGGCGCTTTTCGGCGCTTTTTTCGGCGCTTCTCTGGCGCGTACATCGACGCGCATACAGGCGCATTATCGCGGGGGAAGATCGCGAGGGGGGCGGGGGCGCGGAGGCTTGGGGCATTGACAGCGTTTCGCCGCCGCCATACAATAGGGCTTGAACAAGAGCGCGAATAAGGGCCTGAATGAGGGCCTGAACAAGAGCCTGATACGGCAGATTGCCAAATTTTCACGAGGGGGGATGTTCCTATGGACGGCAATGGTTGCCTCGAATCCGGACAAAGGCAAGGCGAACAAGCACAAGGCGAACAAGCGCGCGAGCACGGGCTTGCTCATGAGCATAAACATGAGCGCGCGCAAGAGCCTGCGCACGAGCATACGCATGAACACGCGTACAGTCACACGCATGAGCGCGAGTGCGCGCATAGCCACGAGCACGAGCATGACCATGCGCACGATTGCGTAGATGCGCAAGGGCCTGTGCACGAGCACGAGCATACACATGAACACACGCACAGCCATGAGCACGCGCATGACCATACGCACAGCCACAGCCACGAACACACGCATGAGCATGAACACGCGCACAGTCATGCGCATGAGCATGAAGGTGCGCACAGTCATCGCCATATTTATGAGGAACGCCACGCTCATGGCGAGCGCCATAAACTTGGCGCGGTGCCTTCCGGCGCGGCAGAGCCGCCGGGCGGTTCAAACGCCGGCGCCGCGAGCCTTGCCATGTCAGCCCTCGGCTATCTGCTGGAGCACAACCGCTCCCACGCTGACGAGCTGGACGCGATCTCGCGCAAATTGGACGCCGCCGGCGACCATGGGCGCGCCAGCCTCATCAGGCAGGCCGTAGCGCTGTTCGCGAGCGGGAACGAGCTTGTGGCAAGGGCCCTGGATTAGTGACTTACAGGCGCATAACCGCAATAAATAGCAAGCAGTCAGCGCCTGTAAGTCACTAACGCCGCGCGGATGAGCGCGGCGCGGGCGCATCGCGCCCGTGAGGAACGGGGAAAC
>JAISFK010000394.1 GCA_031263625.1 Clostridiales bacterium | reverse complement strand
AGCGCCGGCCGCGTCATGCGCAGAGCCCGCATAGGGCTCAGCCGCGGGCGCGAGTTCCGCTGCGGACGCGGCGGCGGGCGCGGCAACAGGCGCGGGCGCAGGAGCCGCATCGGCCTCAGTTTCGGCAACAGGCGCGGCGGCAGGCTCGGCTGCAACGGCCTCCAGTCTTTCCTGCGCGGCGGCCGTCGCGGCGGCCGTCGTGGCTTCCCCGGCTTTGGCGCCGGCATCCGCGCCGCCCGCGTCTCTCGCGCCGTCCGCAACGGAGCCGCCCGCCATGCGGGCGCCCCCGGCCGCGCCGTCAGCCGCATAGGCGCCGCCGCTTTCTTCGGTTTCCGCAACAGCCGTTGCGGCAATCGTCGCGGCAGCTGTCGCGGCTTCCTCGGCATCGGCGCCGGCGCCGCGCGTTTCAGCCTCCGCAGGGGCAAAAAACGCCTCGTCCGCCCCCTTGGCGGCAACGTCGCGGGCGTCCGCCTGAAGCTGGGAAGTCGCCGCCCCGCCGCCGCTCCGGGCGCTCCGGTCGCTCAAATATCTCTGAACGAGCACGGACGCCGCAAGCCCGACGGACAGCGAGAGCGCCAGCACCGCCGCCGTCCTGGAAACGCGCGGCAGCTGCCGCCAAAAACCGCCAAAACCCCCCTGGCGCGCAATGCCATTGGGCGCCGCCTGGACGCCCTCGCGCCATCGCGCCCTATGCGGGCCGGCCGCCTGCGCCTCCGCGCGCAGCCGGCCCATGAGCGAGCTGTGAAATCCGTCCGGCAGCACGGCGCCAGCGTCGCTTCCGGCGCCGGCGTCGCGCCCCGCGCCGGCGTCGGCCCCTGCGCCGCCTGCTCCTATGCCGCCCGCGCCTGCGCCTGCGCCGTCGGCCACTGCGACGGCGTCGGCTCCGATGCCGCCCGCGCCTGCGAGCGCCGCGTCCCCGATGTCCAGGCACGCTTCCCTGATCGCTTTTTCCAGGAGCCAGCTGCGCCTGCACGCCGGGCAGCCGCGCACATGCTCGGAGCACGCGAGCGCCGTGGCGCGATCCGCCGCGCCGTCAATGAATTCCGATATGCAGTTTGCAAATTCCCTGCAATCCACCCTCGTGACCATTCCTTTTCGAGCCCGCATCATCCGATGAAGCTGAACCCTGAGCTCCGCGCCTATCGTTGCGCCTGCCGTCGCGCCTACTGTCGCGCCTACTGTCGCGCCTACCGCTTTCCGGGTTTATTATATTCGACGCTCACATATCCGTTCAGTTCCCTTTTTTCCAGCAATATTCGCTTCAGGCGCCCGCGCGCCCGGTTTATCCTCGACTTGACCGTTCCCTCCGGGCAGCCCAGGGCGTCGGCGATATCGGCATATTCCATATCCTGAAAGTCCCGCATGACAATTATCGCGCGATGGGCGTCGGGCAGCCCGTCAACGGCTTCCCTCACAAGCGCCTTAAACTCCCTGCTCTCGATCGCCGCCTCGATGTCCGCCGCGCCGTCCGCGACGTCAAAGCCGCCGCGCGCGCCGTCCTCGTCCTCAGCCTGGGCGTCGAGCGACAGCTCGGAATAGCTTTTCCGCTTCCTCAGCAAATCGAGGCACGCATTGGCCGCAATCCTGTACAGCCACGTGGCGAACTTCGAGCCGCCCTTGAAGGACGGCAGCGCCCTGAACGCCTTCAAAAACGTTTCCTGGGCCGCGTCCTGCGCCTCGTCCCTGTCGAGCAGCATGCGGTACGAAATGCTGAACACCATTTTCTCGTATTTCAGAACAAGCGCCTCAAAGGCGCCCAAATCGCCGCAAAGCGCCTGCCTGACAGCCAGCGCGTCAACGTCGATCTCGCGGCCGGCCATTTGCCCCCCCTGACCTCCGGTTATCTTTTGTGCCATCTTTTGCCGCGTCGCTTTCTTTTATGCCGCGTATTTGCCCAGCCGGGAACTGCCTGGCTCCAGCCCGCCGCCAACATATACTGACGAGCATTTGAATTTTCCATAATCGCGAGTCAGTAATACTCGTTTCCTCTGTCCGACCGCAAATTGCGGTCGGAATCCCAATCGAACACGAGTATAACATACACAGGATCTCACAATGGCCCATGCTTTGTCAACATTTTTCGGATCCCATACGCTGCCAGCAGCTCGCCCCACCGCCCGCAGTCTTTCAGCAGCTTTTCCACGCAGTCCCGCACCGCGCCGCGCCCGCCGGGGAACGGCGAGACATAGTCGGCCATCGCCTTTATCTCCGCCGCCGCGTCCGCCGGGCACGCTTTCCAGCCGCACAGCGACATCGCGGCGCAGTCGTTGAGGTCGTCGCCAATGTAGGCGGCCCGCTCCGGCGCGACGCCGCGCTCGGCGAGCAGGGCGCGCAGCGCCGCGGCTTTGTCCCGCGCGTTCTGCACGGCGACAGCGCCGAGGTCGGCGGCGCGGCGGGCGACGGCCTCGGATTCGCGGCCGGTGAGAAAGACCACGCCGGCGCCGAGCTTCGGCAGCGGCTTCAGCGCCGCGCCGTCGCGGGCGCTGAACGCTTTGAGCTCCACGTTTCCGTCCCCGTAGCAAAGCGCGCCGTCCGTCAAAGTGCCGTCCACGTCGAGGACGAGCAGCTTCAGGCCCGCGAATGCGCCTGCCTTGCCGTATGCCGCGCTGTCTGTCGCGCCATCTGCCCCGTTGCCTGCCCAGCTATATTCGCCACATTCGCCGTATTCGCGGCTCGATCCAAAAATCGCGCTGAACCGGCTCGGCGTGACAAACTCCACGCTGTGCCGCTCGGACAGCGTGTCCCGAAATCGCGCGAGCAGGGCGGCCATCTCCCGGTTGCGCTCGCTGGCGCCGGAAGCCCGGCTGCCCGACGCGCTGCCCGGCGCGTTGTGCGAGAACACCTCGTCGCTGAAGCTGGCCTCGCGCCGCTCGCCGTACCCGTCAAGCCCCGCTATCGAAATCTTCGCGACCCCGGCGTTTCGCAGCAGGTTGAGCAGCATGATGGTCGAGTTGTCGTAATTGGGATAGCCGATGGAAACCACCTTGTTGTAATCGACGACAATGTCGCGGGCGTCGCCGCCGGCGCCGGCCACGTTCGAGGTGACTATTCTCCGCAGATCGCCGCTTTCGCCAAGCAGCGCCTCGTTTTCGTACCTGCGCTGGTTGCCGTAGAAAACAAAGTCGGGCCGGCGCTCCCTGTAGACGTGGTTGACGCTTATCGTCACCGGCCTTTCGCGCTCAATGTGCCGGAGGATCGCGTCCCTGCACGTGCGGCTGGTCGCCCCGAACACAACCGCCAAAACCGGCCTGCCCCGCAGGGCCTCCTTTAGCAGCTCCAGCGCGGCGCCGTCGTCGCATACCGTTGACGAGTATTCGAGATACGCCCTGTCAAGAATGCCGTAGTCATAGCGCTTGCGCGTTTCGGGATCCACTTTGGCAAGAATATGGCGGATGTCCTTTGTCTTCAGGCGGTTTTTTTCCAAAAGGTAGCGCACGTTGTTCGGGTGAGAGCTGAACACGCCCGACAGCAGGCTGGGCACCGAGTAGCCCCAGCCGCGGCTCTCCTTGATCCACGCTATATGCTCGTCGATCGCGTCGCAAATGCCGTCAAAGTCGTAGCCGTATCCTTTTTCGCTGTTCAGGAAATCCACGATGAGCTCCGTGTTCAGATTCCCCGCGCCCTTGCCCATCCCGTCCAGAGTGGCGTCGAGCACGATGTCCCGCTTGCCGCCGCTAAGCCCCACAATCGCCTGCGCGAACGAGAACGACAGCTGCATGTTGTTGTGCGTGTGGAAGTCAATGGCTATCTGCCTGTCGAGGTGGCCGTCCACGAGCCTGTAGTACCGCTCCAGCTCCGGCAGGTACATCTTTCCGAAAGTATCGACGATGCCAATCGCGCAAGGGCCAATCTCGTTAGCCCTGTCAATGGCGCGAAGCAGCTCGTCTTCCGCGTAATTCCTCGTCTCCACCATCTGGATGTACAGCCTGTAGCCCAGCTCTTTGATTTTCCGCATGACAGGGACGGCCTCGCCGAAATTGTGCTTTCTGACGCCGAGCCGGATGCCCGCGACAGTTTTCCCGTCGCACGGGGGGAGCCGCCCAAAATCCCACCCGCTGTACTCGGCGCCGTGGTCGGCAAACAGGACAAATTCAGTTCCGTATTTCATGGCGTTTTCGGGGATGCAGGCCCGCGCCTGCCCCATGTCGGCAAAAAACGTGCTGTTCCCTTTGTAGGCGGTGTTCCCGCGAAGAAAGCCCATCTCAACGATGTCTATTCCCGACGCGGCCAGCCCCCGGATTATGCCTTCGATGTGAAACTGCGGGAAGGCGCAGTCAATCACGCGGCCGCCGTCGCGGAGCGTGCAGTCGAGAATTTTCGCGTTTCGCTTCAAATCTGTGACCGCTCCTTTTCAAGTTTTGGCGCAAGAACCCGATCGCGAAAACGCGCTTTCGCGGCGCCAGGGCTCGCTCCGCGCTTGAACGCCCGCGTTCAAGCCGGCCCCTGCCTCCGCGAATCGCGCATGCGGCATACGGCCTGCGCCAGCTCGTAGTCGTCCCGATAGTTGATGTCAACCGCCTCGATCTTGTCGATCACCATGAAGAAAGGGTTCTTGCCGTAGCGCGTCCCGGAATTCGCGAAAACCTCCTTCCGGTACATGAACACGCCCGTTTCGGCGTAAAGCGGCTCAAGATCCTGGGTTCGCGGCGGGTCGCCATATTCAAAGTTGAACGGCTTGCCGCCAAGCCACAGATGCTCGCGGATCTCGGACACGGCGAGCGCGCAGTCGTGGCCGCCGCCCGCAATGGCGTTGATCCCGCCGATTATCGTCTCGCGCCTGATGAACGGGTTGGTGACGTGCGCGTTGACGTAAACGTCCGCGCCGACCGCGCCGACAAACGCCCTCACGATGTCGTAGTGCCTCGCCCAATACGCGTCGAGCGCGGCGTCCCTCGCGAGAAACTTCACGCGCCCCGGCAAATGCTCGCGTATCCGCTCGCTGCTGCAGAACACGTACACCTCGTCCAGCAACTCGACGCCCGCCAAAGTGTCAAGCAGGTGCCGGCACAGCGGCTTGCCGCCGAGCGGGAGCGTGTTTTTGTTGGGAAGCCTTTCGTTGTTGAGCTTTATGGGCACAAAAGCCACTGTCTTCATATTGCCTCCGGCCAAGATTCCATGTCTCCGGCCAAACCCCCTTGCCACCGGTCAAATATCCAAAATATTGGCCAGTATGCTCTCGCTTTGGTAGCACGCCTGGCATTGTTCCGGCATATGCTCAATTCCGTCGATGAACCGCTGGCGCAAGCGCTTAAAATCCGCCCCGTACCAGGCGTCCTTGAGCGAGCTCGTGTTGAGGTCGCCAACCTTCAGTTTGAGGAAGGAGTCCAGGGCGCAGGGCGACAGGTAGCCCTCGCATGTGACGTAAATGCAGTTGAACGGGTGGGCGCACATATGCGTCCTGTTCCCGCCCCCCACGTCTGGCATCATGCCCTCTGTTTCGGCGGCCATCATCCCTCCGCGGTTCATCACTTTATAGAACGCTATCTCGTCAAACAGGGAGCCGTACTGG
>JAISFK010000363.1 GCA_031263625.1 Clostridiales bacterium | reverse complement strand
CTTGCTTGCTTCCGGCTGAGGCTGATCATGGGCCGCCTTGCCCGCTTCCGCGCCCGCCAGTTCCCACGGTTGCCGCCCCGCTCTCCGCTTCAGGTCGTCCCGCTCCCGCTCGGTCGCTCCCGGTCGTTCCCGCTCCCGCCCCGCTCGTCCCGCTCCGCCTCACGCTCCGTTCCCGCTGTTCCCACTCCTGTTCCCGCTGTTCCCGCTGTTCCCGCTTCCGCCCCGCTCCCCACTCCAGGCTCAGCCGGTAGCCAAGGTTGATCGCGAGATTGACCGCCACGTTCGTCCGCGACGCGCTCATGCGCCGGACAAACGAGCCGAGCGAGTAAAAGCGCCTGCGAAAGCGCGCATAGCCGCGCCACAGCTCGTCCGCGCTCATGTTCAGCGGCCTGTAGGCCACCGCTGTCTTGCTGTTGTACGCGCTCCAGTCCTCGGAGAGAAGCCGCCCCTCGCTTTTGAGCTGCCAGTAAATCGGCGTCTTGGGAAAGGGCGTGAGCAGGCTCGCCGTGGCCCCGTCGATGCCGAGCTTTTCGCAGGCGTCGAGCGTGGCGTCGAAGACGCCGGGCGTGTCGCTGTCGAAGCCGAAGACGATCCCCGCCTGAATCATTATCCCGTGGCGGTGGATCTTTCCGACGAGCGGGGCGTAGTCGGCGACGCGGTTTATGCCCTTCCCCGCGTCGCCGAGGGCTTTTTCGGAGAACGACTCAAGCCCGACGAACAGGTACAGGCAGCCCGCAGCCTTTGCGAGGGCGAGCAGCCCATCGTCGGCGCAGTCGCGCAAAGTGGCCTGCGCCGCCCACTTCCGCTTCAGCGGGGCGATGGCCCGGAACAGCGCTTTGGCGTAATCCTTGTCCGCGAACAGGTTGTCGTCCCAAAACACGAAAATTCTCGACGGCATGGCCGCAATTTCCGCGGCCACGTCTTCAATCGGGCGCGTCCTGAACGAGTCGGGGTAGATCTGCTTGAGATTGCAGTAGCGGCAGCGGTACGGGCAGCCGCGCGTGGCGAAAATCGCGCCCTTCATCGAGCGGCGGCGCTTCAGCAGATCCCAGCGCGGGGCGGGCAGATTTTCGAGGCGCGCCGGCGCGGAGGGCGCGTACAATTTTTGCGCGGAGCCGCGCCGAAAGTCCTCCAGGAACTGCGGCCAGGCGGCCTCGCCCTCTCCGGCGAGCAGGAAATCGCAGTGCTCTTCGACTTCATCGGGCAAGAGCGTGGCGTGGGGGCCGCCCATCACGATTTTCGCGCCCGCCTTGCGGAACCTTTCGGCGATGCCGTAGCTGTGCGGGGCGTTCGGCGTGCTGACCGTTATGGCTACCAAGTCGAAAGGCTTCCGGTACGGGATCCGCCCGCAACATTCGTCCGCGAGCGTGATTTTGTAATGCCGCTCATCGACAAATGCCGCGAGATACGGCATGGTGAGCTGCGAAAAGTTGTTGAGCTGCAGGCGGCGAAAGCGGCGGATCTCGCGGTTTTCCGGCTGGATCATGAGAAGCCTAATCATTCGTGCCCTCCGCGTCCTCTGCGTTCTCTATCTCGCTGGCGCTGATATGCCTCCCCTTCAGGAACCAGCCGTTGTATTCGTAATAATCCGCTTCGCCGCTCGACGCGAACCAGCCGCCGTAGTCCTTGACGATTTGCCGCCCGCCCGCGACTATGATCTCCTCGCCCCGCGACGGGAGAAAGACGAATCCGAGCGTCAGGACGGCAGAGGCGAACACGACCCTGTGAAAGACGAGCGAGGCGAGCAGGGCGACGGCGCCCATCGCCCGGATTATCCTTTTGCCTATGGCGCCCGCAGCGCGGTAGACGCTCGCGCACAGCCCGACGCAGAGCGCCGAGGCGGACAGGAGCGCGACGCTGCGCCAAGCCGCGCCGACCCAGACGCGATAGCGCGCATGGTCAAATCCGCCGAAAACCACCCCGGCCAGAAATGCCGCCAGAAAAACGCCCAGCGCGGAAAGCGTGAAAACGGCCAGCTTTTTCATTTTCATTTTTCGGGCGCCCCTTTCAGATGCTCCTATTTCAGATGTCACCTTCCGATGCTTCAACTTCAGGCGTCCCCTTCCGATACTCCAGTATGTCGCCCGGCTGGCAGTCAAGCGCCTCGCAGATTTTTTCGAGCGTGGCGAGCTTTATGGCCTTGACCTTCCCGTTTTTTATGAGCGAGATGTTCGCCATTGTCAGGCCGACGCGCCCGGTCAGCTCGGTCACGCTCATTTTGCGCTTGGCGAGCATGACGTCAACATTGATCACTATCATATCGTGCTGTCAGCCTCCTCCTGCAAGAGCGCCGCCTTGGTGACGTACCGCGACAGGACCGCTGCCAGAACAGCCAGCGACACGGCGAAAACGTCCACGAGCACGGCCAGGAGCAGTATGGCGGCATTGCTCATTCCAAACAGCAGGAAGGCGACGTTGCCGGCGAAGAAGGCGCCCGCGTCGCCAATCAGCGTCATGGCCGCGGTCTTTATCCAGCGCGCCGTCTGGATGGTGAACACGCGCTCCTGCCTGACCGCCGACGAAACCTTCCAGACCAGCGCGAGGATGGCGAAACACGGCGCGGCGGCCGCCCACAGGAAGACGAGCCACGGGACATAGCCGCCGGCGTACTCAGGGTTCGTCTTCACGAGGCTTGCGCCAAAAGTTGGCAGGATATACGCGCAAGCCAGAAGCCCGCATATCGCCGCGGCGATCACGGCGGCGCGGATCACCGCGCAGAGAGTTTTTGATGTCACGAACCGTCACGCTCCTTTCGCATGCGTTTTACCTGCTTTTGTTTGCCGATTGTGCATTGCCATTTGTCTGCCGATTGAAAATTGCCAATATGGGCATCATATCATTGCGGATAAATTAAGTCAATATAAATTTATCGCAATGCGATAAATTTATATTGACTCCCTTGCTCTCCTTGACTGCATGGCCGTAACGTAGGCCGTATCGCAGCGGAGAGGATGGCGCCGGTTGCGGGTTGCCCGGCGTGGTGCTAGAATGGGTCTATGCGGAACATGCCAATTACGCTCGATATGAATACAGCTGTGCCGCCGGCCGTCATCGAGGCGGCCGGCGCGCTTGCGGGCGCAGGGTTCGAGGCATACATAGTCGGCGGCTGCGTGCGGGATCTGTGCCTCGGGCGCGAGCCCAAGGACTGGGACATCGCGACGGA
>JAISFK010000250.1 GCA_031263625.1 Clostridiales bacterium | reverse complement strand
GGACGGCGGGCTGCCGTCCAGCGAAACCGCGTACGGGAACGCTTCGTGGTTCGCGGCGGCGCCCGCCTCGCCTGCGGCGCTCATGGCGATTATCGCTATGTTGCCCGCGCTCAGCCCGTGCGCCTCCATATTGCCCAAGTGCGCGCTCAGGGCGGCTTCCGCGGCTTCGCGCGGCGACGCCCCGGCGCCCATGCGCCGGACGGTTTCATATGAGAGGCAGCCGCGCATGATGTCCTCCCCCACGCCCGTGGCGGCCGCCGCGCCAACGCCGCTGTCGCAGTAGAAGCCGGAGCCTATGACGGGGCTGTCGCCCACGCGGCCGGGGCGCTTCATGAACAGGCCGGACGTCGAAACGCCCACGGCCATGCGCCCGCCGTGCCTGCCGATGACGCATACGGTGTCGTGCCCGGCGTACACGCGCCCCGCGCCACTTTCGCCGCCCGCGCCGCCCGCATAGCCCGCGCCATCTGCGCCGCCTCCGTTGCCTGTGCCGCTCGCGCCGCTTTCGCCGCCCGCATGGCCCGTGCCACTTTCGCCATCCGTGTCGCCCGCGCCGCCCGCGCCGGGCCCGGCTTTCGCCCTGGCGCCCTCCCACTGCTCGCGGGCCTCGGCCGTCGCCATGTTGCAAAAGGCAAAGCCGTTCCGGCGGGCGTAGCGCTCCGCCCCCAGCCCGGACAGCAGGCAGTTGAGCTGGCCCGCGCTGAGATGGCGCGCCACGTCGATGGGGTTTTTGATGTTCTGCACGGATATGACGCCGCCGTAGCGCAGGCTCGCGCCGTCCATGTAGGCGGCGTCCATCTCAAGCTCGCCGTCCCAGTTGGGCAGCCCGCCGCGTCCCACCGACTTGAACGCCGGATTGTCCTCCGCATTGCGGATTGCCGCGCACAGCGCGTCCGGCATGTCGCCGCCCTCGCCCATGATCCGCGCCGCCTCGCATATGCCCGGATATGACATTTCCCATGTCGCGATGAATGAAGCCGCCATATTTTTGCTTGCCCCGCCTTTCAAATTAATCAGCGCTCCCTCGGTATTCGCCCAGCGCTTTCTCCGCGCTCTCTCGGCGCTCTCTCCGCGTTCGCCTTTCTTGCATTATTTTCCCAATTATAGCATATCCATATGGAATCCGCATAAAATCCATATAAATCCATGCAAAATCTATTTGCCGCATCGATCAGGCAGCGAACGGGCAGCGATCAAAAGCGCGTGAGCATAAAAAATATACATGGAAAAATGGAATTATATACACGGAAATTAAAAAATGTTCATTTACAAACCTGCGGCTACTCCATAAAATGAACGCGAATAGACGATATACACAGAAAAGGTTGCGTCGATCCGATGGCGAGTGTACAAAAACGATAAATGCGTTCCTCGCCTGAAAATGGGATCCTCGCCTGAAAACGAAAGGGAAAGAAGCAACGAAAGGGAAAGAAAAACGAAAGGGGCATATAAGCATGTCTGACGCCGCCAGCAACCACGCAGCAAAGCTCCAGCCGCGCAGCCGCGGCAGGGGCCGCAAGACGCTCAAGGCCATATGGTCATGCCGCTATCTCTACCTGCTGATGGCGCCGGCGCTGGCGTGGTACATAGTATACCGCTACGTGCCGATGCTCGGAACGCAGATCGCGTTCAAGAACTACAGCTTCTCGAAGGGGATTTTGGGCAGCCCGTGGGCGGGCCTCAAGCATTTCGCGTTCCTGTTTTCGTTCCCGGACTTTTACAATATCGTCCGCAACACGATCCTGATCAACATATACAACCTGCTGTTCGAGTTCCCGATTCCGATCATACTCGCGCTCATGCTCAACGAGCTGCGCAGCCTCAAATTCAAAAAGACGATACAGACGGTGGTGTATTTCCCGCACTTCCTGTCGTGGGTGATCTTCGGCGGGCTCATGATACAGTTCCTCAGCCCGAACGAGGGGTTCGTCAACAAGATCATCGAGTTCTTCGGCGGCGACGCGATCTTCTTCCTCAGCCGCACGGAGTATTTTCGGGGGATAGTGGTCATCACGAACATCATCAAGGAGACCGGCTGGGGCGCGATCATCTACCTCGCCGCGCTCTCCGGAATAGACCCGGCGCTGTACGAGGCGGCCATAATCGACGGCGCGTCGCGCACGCAGAAGCTGCTCTACGTCACGCTGCCGGGCATAATGAACACGATCATCATCATGCTGATCCTTCGGGTGGGGTATCTGCTCGATGTCGGCTTCGAGCAGATCTACGTGCTCTACAACGCGGCCGTGTACGAGGTCGGCGACGTGCTCAGCACGTTCATCTACAGGATCGGCATACAGGACATGCAGTTCAGCCTGACGACGGCCATCGGGCTGTTCCAGTCCGTGATCGGATTCCTGCTGATATGGGGCACAAACAGGCTTGCGCGGCGCTACAGCGACGTGTCCATGTGGTAACGTGGCAATAAGAAAAGTCGAAGGAGGGGGCGAAATGGCGAACACGGCGACTGCAAGCGCGGCCAGGCGGCCGGGCGGGGAGCGGATTTACACGAACAACGCGCTGATCGGGGCGGTGCTCATACTGTTCGCGATTGTGACGTTCATACCGTTCTACTACGCGATCATGGCGTCTCTGAGCGATCCGAAGCTCGTGTCGGAGGGCGAGCTGCTGCTGTACCCGCGCGGCTTTTCGATAGCCGCGTTCAGGCGGATACTGGAGAACAGCCGCTTCCTGATCTGCTTCAAGAACACGGTGCTGCGGACGCTGATCGGGACCGCCGTGAACCTGACCGTCCAGTCGTCCATCGCCTACTCGCTGTCGCGCAAGTACCTGCCGGGCAGAAAGTTCTTCATGCTGTTCATCATATTCTCGATGATGTTCAACCCCGGCATAATCCCGACATACCTCGTGGTCAAGGCGACCGGCATCATCAACAGCCTGGCCGCGCTGATCATACCCGCCGCGATATCGACGTGGAACATCATCCTGCTCAGGAACTTCTTCGAGGCGATACCGGAGAGCATAGAGGAATCCGCGAAGATGGACGGCGCCAACGACATACGGATACTCGTGTCCATCGTGCTGCCGCTGTCGCTGCCGTCGCTCGCGACCATAGGGCTGTTTGCGGCGGTCATGCACTGGAACTCGTTCATGGACGCGGTCATATATGTCACGAGCCAGGACAAGCACGTTTTGCAGGTGTTCCTGCGCGACATGATCGTCCAGCTCCAAAATGCGTATATGTTCGGCGACCCGCTGTCCATGACGGACGTGTCGTCGCTGTCGCTCCGCACGGCGTCGGTCGTCGTCTCGACGATCCCGATTGTGGCGGTGTACCCGTTCATACAGCGCCACTTCGTCCGGGGGATAATGGTGGGCGCGGTGAAGGGCTAAAGGGCTAAAGGTATAAAAAGGCGGGAGGCCGACGGAACCGCCAAAACTTGAGACGAAACTGCCATAATTATGGCATGCAAAACTTGAGACAAAACTGCCATAATTATGGCGTGCGCCAAATTGGGGAAACTGCCGAATAATTAAAAGGCCGGAAAAGGCCAGAAAAGGCCGGAACGCGGCGCATGGAGCGCGGAGCAATGGAGCAGTTATATTCCAAATTTGAAAAGGGGCGGTTACAGAAAATGGACAAGGTGAGATTTGGCGGGACGGACATGGACGTGTTCAAGATCGCGCTCGGCGGCTACCCGTTCGCGGGCGTCAACAAGGCGCAGGGCTGGGATCCGTATTCGCCGGAGGGCAAAAAAGAGGCGATCGCGACGATAAACGCCGCGCTGGACGGCGGGATCAACTACATAGACACGGCGCCGGGCTACGGCGAGGGGCACAGCGAGACGCTGATCGGGGAGGTCATGCGCGAGCGCCGCCAGTCGTGCTATCTCGCGACGAAGTGCCCGTGGGGCGGCGGCGCGCGCGAAGTCGTCCAGAGCCTTGAGGCGAGCCTCAAGCGCCTGCGCTGCGACTACGTGGACGTGTTGCAGCTGCACGGCGGCCGGTTCTCGCCGGAGGATCAGCGCCACATACTCGAGGAAGGGCCGCTGGAGGGCTTGAGGGAGGCCAAGGCGCGGGGGCTGGCGCGGTACGTAGGCGTCACGGTGGAGGAGCCGTGGACGGCGATCCCGTTCGTCGAGGCGGGCGCGTTCGACGTCATCCAGATCTGCTACAACCTGATACGGCAGTCCGCCGGCCAGCACCTGCTGGACAGGTGCGCGGAGAGCGGCATCGCCGTGTGCGCGATGAGGCCGCTGACGTCCGGCATATTCCAGCGCGAGCTGGAGCATCTCGCGCCCGGATGGCTGGAAAACGGCGAGGCGTTTCGCGTGTGCATGGCGTTCATACTGTCCGATTCGCGCGTCCACATGGCCAACGTGGGCATGCGCTGGCGCCGCGAGGTCGAGGCGAACATAGAGTTCGCGCGCCGCTTCGAGCCGGCCTATGACATCGCGAGCACGCCGAGGCTGACGCAGCACATATATGAGAGCGACGACAGGCGCAAGCTGAAATAAAGGCTGGAATATACTCGTGTTCGATTGGAAATTCCGACCGCAAATTGCGGTCGGACAGAGGAAACGAGTATTACTGACTCGCGTTTATGGTAAATTCAAATGCTCGTCAGTATAGCAGGCGGCGCCAAATCGCGCGGCGAAAAAAACAGGCAGAACCGAATCGCGCGGAGCAAAAAAACAGGCAAAAAAACAGGGGGAGCCAAGAAAGGGAGGCGGCGATGGCGAAAATGGCAAGCCAGAACGGCGGCGGCAGTGGCAACGGCAACTGCAACGGCAGCGGTAACGGCAACTGCGACGGCAGCGGCGGCAGTGGCGATGGCAACTGTAACGGCAGCGGTAACGGCAGAGGCGGTGGCGGAGTCCCGGCGGCAGAGAATGTCGGGCCGGGCAGGCAAACAGTGCAGGAGGGGCACATGAAAAAGACGATGGGGCTGAGCGGGACGCGGAAAGGGCTGAGGGAAATGGGAAGAATGGGACGAATGGGAGGAATGAGGGCGAGGGGGCGCAGGCTGGCGGGCCTGGCGCAGCTGTTGGCAATCGCGCTGATTTTGTGTATAATGGCGTCATGCGGCGGCGCGGCCACAGGCGGGGCCGCGACGACAGCCGCTCCGGCGGCGGGCGGGGCCGCGACAACGGCCGCTGGGCAGGATCAGGGCCAAGAACAAGGGCAGGCGGATTTTGAGCCGGTGTCGGTTAATATACTTATGGACTTCAACATAATGGACGGGATCGACTCCCTCACCGACAACAAGTATGTTGACTTTATCGAGGAAAAGACGGGCGTGAAGATCGTGATGGACTCTCCGGGGCCGGCGGGCTACAATGACAAGCTGAACATCGTCATGGCCTCCGGGGCGGAAGTGGATGCGTTCATGGCCAATCGCGACCAGATCAACAAGTTCGCGCTGGACGGCATTTTGACGGATCTGTCGCCATACATCCACGACGCCGCGAAGTACCCGAACATAGACGCGTACATGGCGCCGAACACATGGCTGCCGGTCACGAACGACGAGGGCGTGTGGGGGTTCCCGTACTCGCGCTTCGACGCGTTCACGCAGGTCGTGTTCGTGCAGAAGCCGTGGATGGAGGCGCTGAATCTTGAGATCCCGACGACGATAGACGAGTACTACGAGGTAATGCGCGCGTTCACGTATGACGACCCGGACGGCAACGGCCAGGACGACACGTTCGGGTTGCTTGCGGGTTCGTCCCTGTTTGAAGGCGCGCGCATATTCAAAGCGGCGTTTGACGCCGAATCCTACAAGGTCATAGACGGGGTGGTAACACCTGCCGTGATCACGGAGAACTACAAGGACTACCTGAAATTCATAAGCAAGCTCGTGGCCGAGAAGATCATGGATCCAGAGTGGCCGACGACCACGGTGTCGATCTACATGGACAAGCTGAAGACGTACAAATATGGCATGACGAGCTACTTCTGGCACGCGAACCAGCTGCCGGAGTACGATCAGGGCACGGTCCACGAGAACTGGCTGTCGCTGGATCTGCCTAAGGGGCGCGACGGGCAGCCCTCCCACTTCACGTATGACTCGCTGAACCGCAACTACGTCGGGATCCCGACGACGAGCAGCAAGGTTGACGCGCTCATGCGCGTGTACGACTGGACGTGCTCCCCGGACGAGGGCGAGCGCTGGCTGTACCTGGGCGTCGAGGGCGACGAGTACAGCATCGGCGCCGACGGGGCCATTGAGGTTCTCAAGCAGCGCAACTCGCTGCACTGGATGTTCACGATGGTCAGCCCTGGCATCCTGAACGACAACGTCAAAAAATACCTCGAGCTCACGTATCCCAAGGAAACGGTCGAGCGGCTGGACATCTCGACGAGAAACGGCCAGCTGGACGAGCTGGCGGCGTCGCTGCCGTATTACCCCGACCTCGTCAACTTCAACCTGACGAAGGTCACGGACGAGTACAACGCCAAGGCCATACTGGGCAACGTGGACATCGACGCGACCTGGGACGACTACGTGACAAAGTACAAGGTGGCCGGCGGGGAGGCCGCGATGAAATTCTGGACCGACTGGTACAACGCGAGCCAGCAGTGACGGCATATAAATGACGGCACATAAATGATGGTGTATAGGCGACGCAAGCGACGCAAGCGACGGCATATAAATGACGGTGTACGGTGCATAGACAGGCGACGGCATATAGACGGCATATATCGGTATAACTTTCTAAAAGGAGGCGCGCGGATCGCTATGGGCATTGGCGGCAGGGAAAGCTATTTGGAACCGGCGAAGGAACTGAAGGTGTACGGCGAGTTTGACGTGATCGTGGTCGGGGGCGGCGTGGCAGGCTGGTCGGCGGCGGTCGCGGCGGGGCGCGCGGGCGCGAATGCGCTCATAATAGAGCGGTTCCCGTTTTTCGGCGGAACGGCGACGGCCTCGCTCATGGCCAATATCGTGGGCTACCGCAACCAGAAGCCGCCGGACGGGATCCAGACCACGAAGGGGATCGGCGAGGAGATCATACTGGAGCTTTTGAAGACGGGCGGCGCCGAAAAATCCCGCAACGCCTACGAATCCGCCAAGCGCTCGGACAAGAAGGGCGACCTGTCGTACAATTTCGCGTTCGACACGGAGCGCTTCAAGCACGTCGCGCTGAAAATGGCGCTGGACGCCGGGGTGAAAATTCTGTTCCACACGTGGTTCTCCGACGCGATAATGGACGGCGGCGCGGTCGCGGGGATAGTGTTTGAAAACAAGTCCGGGCGCCAGGCGGCATACGCGAAGACCGTCATAGACGCGAGCGGCGACGGCGACGTCGCGCTGCGGGCGGGCGTGCCGTACTGGCAGACGAAGGCGGACGAGGCGCCGAGGCTGAACGACTGCCTGATGTACAAGATAGCGGGCTTTTCGCCAGACACGAAAGCGCCCGGCTGCCTGATAGGGAACACGATGGTCGTGTGGGGGCCGTCCCCCGGCGCGCACAACGCCGCCGACGCGGACGAGCTGACGCGCGAGGAGATTGACGCCAGGCTGGCCGTATACGGCGACCTGGAGGAAAAGATCAGGGCGCACCCGGATCTCGCGGGCGCCTGCGTGGTTGATACGGGCGCGCTGATAGGCGTGCGCCAGACGCGCTTTTTTGAGGGCGTGTACGCGCTGACGGGCGACGATGTGCTCGAGGGGCGGGCGTTCGAGGACTCCATAGCGATGGCTGCCAACCCCGTGATCCACTACTACGGATATCGGCGCTTTCTTGAGCACGAGGGCTACGACATACCCTACCGCTGCATGGTCCCGAAAAAGGTTGACGGGCTGCTGGTCGCCGGGCGCTGCATGTCCTCGGACCAGATCGCCTACGAGTCGTGGCGCGCGATGGCCCACATCTTCGCCATAGGCGAGGCGGCGGGGATAGCGGCCGCCATATGCGCGGAGGACGGGCTCGCGCCGCGCGGCATAGACGTCAAGAAGCTCCAGAGGCGCCTGATAGAGGCCGGCGCGGAGATAGGGCAGTCGCGGAAAAAGTAGTTGCGGGGTTGCGGGGATGCGTAATTGAAGATGAGCGTCAAAAAGCGGCAAAAAGAGGATAAGAGCGGCGTTGCCCGCAATTCTGAAGCCGGGCCTGAGAGCGTGGCCCGGCTTTTCCCATCCCTGTTGCGGTCCGCGCTGCAGTCGGCGCTGCAGTCAGCGCTGCAGTCCGCCGACCTTGGGCTCTTTTACGGGCGGGCGAAGGCGGCGTCTGTCTGCCTGCTGTGCGTGTGCCTGCTGGCCGCCGCGTGGATTTCCAGCTCGTACCAGGGGCTTGTCGCCGAGCAGCGGGGCGCCATGCGCAAGCAGCACGAGAAGACCGACGAGTACCTGCAAGGCGTCGCGCAGATGCTGAACACCACGTACTACCAGCTCGCCACGGACTCGTATGTCGAGGAGTGGATACGCGAGGCGTACCTTCCCGCGACGGACTACTACAGCCTCTACCTCACGCACAGCCAGATGCTGAACATCGTCAACTCGCACTCCATGATCGCGTCCATCTACCTCTATACATTTGGCAGCAACAAGGTGCTATCGACCGCGTTCATGTTCTCGAAGCTCGACGATTTTCCGCAGAAGGGCCTGTTCTACGGGACGGCGGCCGACAAGCGCGGGTGGATGCCCGCGCTGTGGGAGCGCACGTCCGGCGCGGACGCCGCCAGGATCATACCGTTTTCCATGCCGGTGACGCTGGACGTGCCGAACGGGCAGATCATCATCAACCTGAGCGAGAGCCTGGTCATGTACGGGCTGCCGCGCGGCCCGGCGGGGGCGCTGATCCTGGGCGCCGGCGGCGACGTGCTGTCCGCGAGCGATCCCAAGTTCAGGGAGCTGTTTGCCGAAAGCCGCGCGCTGGCTGGGATGGGCGCGGAGGGGGGCGGCAGCGGCGCCGGCGGGGCATGGGACGGCAACGGAGGCGCAGGGGGCGATGGCGGCGCCGCGGTGGCCAGCGTCACGCTGACGGATGCCGGCGCAGGCGCTTCGGATATAGACATATACCGCCTGGCGCCCGGCGAGGGCGGGGGCGCGGCCGAGGGCGCGGCCGCAACCGCAGCCTTAGCCGATGGCGAGCCGTACTATATGATGGTGTCGCGTTCCCCCGGCCAATACTGGCGCACCGTGACATTTGTCCCCGCAGCCGTGCCCGACGGCGCGGTTCGGGCGGGCATGACGGGCATATCCCGCGCCGGCGGCGCGCTCGGGCTCGCGACGCTGCTCGCGCTCGCCCTGACGGGCATCCTGCGCGGGCTGAAAATCCGGCAGCAGCGGAACATAGGCGAGTTTTTGCGGCAGAGCCGCTTTGCGCGCGAGTCCGAGCTCATCGGGCAGATCCTCACTGAGGCGCTCGACGGCGCTGCGGCGGCTTCGATGCCGGGCCTTTTGTCGGGCGCGGTCTTTGACGGGCCGTTCCGCGTGGTGGCGTTCGCGCTCAACGGCTGCGAGCGAGGCGTCGGCAACCGCGGCGCCGGCGGCGCGGACGAGCCGATCTCCAGGGCGGACGCGAGCCTGGCGATGGGGCGGCTGCGCTCGCTGCTCTTTGAAAAGTGGCGGGCGGGCGCGCAGGCGGGCGCCCAAACAGATGCGCAGGCGGGCGCTCAGGATGAGGCGCAGACAGAAGCGCAGCCGCTGATCCAGCGAATCGAGCTCGACAAGCTGGTGGCCGTCGTGCCGGACGCGCGGAGCGAGCGGGAGCTGGGCGCCATGTTGGAGCAGGTTCAGTCGGAGATCCGCGTGGGCGGGCGCTTTTCGTTTTGCGTGGCGGTCAGCGAGGCTGCGTCCGGCATAGAGAACGCGGGGAGCGCGTACCGGCGGGCGCTGCATTTCATGGGCTTCAAGCCATTTTTCCGCGAGGACGCCGTCCTGTTGCCGAGCGCCATCAGCCGCTATGAAAACAGCCATATCCGCTTTCCCGCCGACGCGATCGGCAGGATCGCGGCGCTCGTCGCGCAGGCGGGCATGGACGGGATCGAGGCGAAGCTGGACGCGGCTTTCGGCAAGCTGATCGACGACTGCGGGTTCAGCATCGACATAATCAACGCGGCGCTCGCCAGCGTCCTGTTCGAGCTTGCGCGCTATGTCGGCGCCGGCCGCCCGGATTCCGGGCGCTTCGGCGACGGCGATGTTTTCATGCGCCTGTACCGGCATGAGAACATCGACGAAAAGATACGCTTCGTGAAAGAGATGTGCGCGCTGGCGGCGGCGCGGCGGCAGCGGCTATCGCTCAGCCCGGACAACGTGCTCGCGCAGCGCATAGACGCATACATACAGAGCCGGTTCGACAAGGAGATCTCGCTGTCCATGCTCGCGGACGAGTTCCACATGAACGCCGCCTACATCAGCGCGCTGATCAAGCGCGAGCTGGGGCTGAATTTCAGCGGCTACGTCAACGAGTTGCGCATAGAAAAGGCCGTCAGCCTGCTGAGAAATTCCGGCATCACGGTGCGCGAGGCGGCGGAGCGCTGCGGGTACGACGACGTTCACACGTTCATACGCAACTTCAAGAAGCTCTACCGCGTCACGCCGGCCGAATACCGCAAGCTCCAGCAGGGGCGCGGCGACGGCGGTGACAGCGGCGACGACAGCGGCGGGGAGGACGGAGTGGAAAGCGACGGCGGCGGCGTGAATGGCGGCGGCGGGGAGGACGGAGTGGGAAGCGGCGGCAGGGAGGGCGACAGCGGCGGCGTGAATGGCGGCGACGGCGGGGAGAGCGAGGGCGGCGGCATGAATGGCGGCGACGGCGGGGAGAGCGACGGCGGCGTGAATGGCGGCGGCAGCCTGAGCAACGAGCCGCTGCAGTGAGCCGGGCCGGGCCGGGCCGTGCCGCTTAGGCCCGCGCCATCCATCACGCGCAAAACGCGGCGTAATGCGGCACAGCGAGAATATCGCGCTTTGCGCAAAAATGGCCACAAAAGAGCCGCAAAAGCTTCGGGCAAATTGCGCCTAATCCGGCCCGTCCAAGGCAACGCGGCGCTTCGCGCATTCCGGCGAGACGACGCATTCCGGCGCGACGAGTTCTATGACGCGGCGCGCGGCGCTCTGCGGATCGTCGCCGTCGTTGGATACGGCTATGTCGCACAGGCTTTGGTACAGCCCGTGCCGCTCGCCGTAGAGC
>JAISFK010000110.1 GCA_031263625.1 Clostridiales bacterium | reverse complement strand
CGACCGCAAATTGCGGTCGGAATTCCCAATCGAACACGAGTATAATATGATACATCCATATTACATCAATTCCGGGGAAAGTTCAATCGCGGCTCAATCGCGCGCCGCGCCCGCCCGATGTGTCTCTGCCAGTGCATGGGCATTGTCGCGTCGCTGCGCTATCGCGGCCAAAACCTTTTTGAGGCAGAAATTTACAGAAATTTACAGCCTTCTGAAAAGCGCAAAAAAATTTGCATGTTTATTAGGGTTCTGCTATAATGGTCGTGTTGCAACGTTGCCGGATTGTGTAAGGGTAGCACAAATGACTCTGACTCATTTTGTCTGGGTTCGAATCCTAGTCCGGCAGCCATCGCAAAGCCCGCCAGCCGCAACGGTTTGGCGGGTTTTTTATATCCGTGAATAGCTCCATATAGACACATAAAAACACACAGAGCCACACATAAAATGTGGCTCTTGCTGTGGCTCTTTTTTTGCCGCGAAACGCGAGCCGGGAAAAGTTTCGCGCGGGGCTTTTGCCGCCTTCGCGTGTTTTCATTGCGCCCGCGAAACGACAAAAAGCCCAGATAAATTTTAAATTTTAAAATTTATCTGGCGCGAATTGACTGGCGCCGGCGCAATTTGATATGCTGGTGGCATGAGAACTATATGCGTTGAGGAAATCGCGGAGCAGGTGAAGCGGCTCTGCATATCGTCGAACCGCTGCCTGAACGCGGACATATCGGGCGCGCTGGAGGCCGCCGCGAAGGCGGAGGACTTTCCCGCCGCCCGCGAGATTCTGGGGATGCTGATAGAGAATGCCGAAGCGGCGAGGGCCTGGAACATGCCCATATGCCAGGACACGGGCATGGCCGTCGTATTTCTGGAGATCGGGCAGGACGTTCGGCTGGCCGGCGGGGACATTGGCGAGGCGGTTCAGCGCGGCGTCCGCGACGGCTACGCGGAGGGCCTGCTGCGCAAGTCCGTCGTGCGCGACCCGCTGCGCCGCGAGAATACGAACGACAACACGCCCGCCGTCATACACTTTGACATCGTGCCGGGCGACGGCGTGAAAATCACCGTCGCCCCCAAGGGCTTCGGCAGCGAGAACATGAGCGCCATAAAAATGCTGCCGCCGTCCGCAGGCCAGCGCGGCGTCGAGGACTTCATCGTTTCGGCGGTCGAATCGGCCGCGTCAAACCCGTGCCCGCCGGTCGTCGTCGGCGCGGGCATCGGCGGCACGTTTGAAAAATGCGCCCTGCTGGCCAAGAGGGCGCTGCTGCGCCCGATCAGCGAGCGCAACGCAGACGCTTTCTACGGCGGCATGGAAACGCGGCTGCTCGAGCGGATCAACGCGCTCGGCATCGGCCCGCAGGGGTTCGGGGGGAGGACGACGGCGCTCGCGGTGAACATAGAAACGTTTCCAACGCACATAGCCGGCCTGCCCGTCGCGGTCAACATGAGCTGCCATGTGACACGCCACGCGGAGGCGGCGCTGTGACGCGGCGCTATGGCGGGCAGACAGCGGCGCGGCCGGCTATGGCGCAGTGTTGCGATGGGCTATGGCATGTGGGCCTGCGCCGTGACGCGGCAGACAGCGGCGCGGCAGGCTGCGGCGATGTGCGCGGCTGGGTTGCGCCGCAAAAATAAAGGAGGCTTGCACTGCATATGTGCGAATCCGCGCGGCGCGTGACGGCGCCGCTTTCCAAATCCGCGATCGGCGGCCTGACTGCGGGCGACCGCGTTCTGCTGTCGGGCATCGTGTACACCGCCCGCGACGCGGCGCACGCCAGAATGATCGAGGCCATTGGCGCCGGCGGCGCGCTGCCTTTTGACATCAGGGGGCAGGCAATATTTTACGCCGGGCCGACGCCCGCGCCGGCAGGCGCGCCGGTCGGCTCAATCGGGCCGACGACGAGCGCCAGGATGGACGCCTTCACGCCCAGGCTGCTGGAGCTGGGGCTTGCGGGCATGATCGGAAAGGGCCTGCGGAGCCGCGAAGTCATCGACGCGATAAAGAGGCATGGCGCCGTGTATTTCGCGTCCATCGGCGGCGCGGCCGCCCTGACGGCGCGGCGCGTCAAGTCGTGCGAGGTCGTCGCGTATGGCGATCTTGGGCCTGAGTCCATAAAGAGGCTGCACGTCGAGGATATGCCGCTAATCGTGGCCATCGACGCCAACGGCAACAATTTCTACGAAATCGGGCCGGCCGCGTACAGGCTTCAAATCTCGTAGGAGCGCAGCGCGACGGCCGCCTCGATGGGGATAGCTTTTGAGCCGGGGGCGCCATTGGCGGCGGCTTTTTGCGCGCCCGCCCTCGCTTCCTTCACGCAACGCGCGACGTCGCTGCCCGGAGCGAAGTGCGTCAGAAGCAGCCTTTTGACATTCGCCCGCGCGGCTATGATCCCACATTCCTCCGGCGTCAGGTGGGCGGCTGGCGGCTTTCCGGGGGCGGGGGCCGCCGCGCCCGAACTTGCAAGGCCCGCATCCAGCACCAGCAGGTCGGCGCCTTCGGCCAGCGCGATGATGTCCTCGTTCCACGCGGTGTCGCCCGAAAACACAAATTTCGCGGGCTTTCCGCGGCTTTCGGAGCCCCCGCGCCCGCTGGCGCTGCGCGCATCGTTGGCGGGCACATCGTTGGCGCTCGCGCCATTGGCACACGCGCCGTCAGCACACGCGCCGCTGTCTTGCGCGCCGGCGCTGCGCGGCGCTTCGGCGGACAGCGCGAAGCACGGGTACGGATGCCTCATGGCCGCGAACCTGAATTTCAGCCCCGGCACGCGCGGATCCAGCGTTTCGCTCACAGGGGCGACGTCGAACTGGCCGTATGACTTCAAAACGGCGTATTCCAAATCCGGCTTGTCCGGGCAGAACAGCGGCAGCTTCGCGCCGTCGCCGGCCCATCTGGCTACGCCAGCCGAGATGCCAGCGCCAATCCCGTTGACAGCACTAACTCCGCTGGCGGCGCCTGTCCTGTTGCCAGCGCCGGCCGAGTTGCCGGCGCCAGTCCCGTTGCCGTCGCCGGCACCGCTGGCGCTGGCGATGGATAGCGCATATCTCAGGACGGCTATGTCGGACGTGTGGTCGGCGTGAAGATGCGTGAGAAAGACGGCGCCGACGCCGCGCAGATCCGAGCACAGCACTTTCATGAGATTCGCCATCGCCCCGCTGCCGAGATCAATGACAATGCTCTGCCCGGCGTTTTGCA
>JAISFK010000027.1 GCA_031263625.1 Clostridiales bacterium | reverse complement strand
GCGAACAGCGACGGCCTGATGTGCGGGATCCCCCTCGCGCATATGAAGCCCACGATGAACACGAGCGCGCCCATCGTCATGAAGGCGGCCGCCCACGTGATCCACGACAGGAGCTTTTCGACCAGGACCGTGACTATCCACGTAATCGCCGGCCGGGCCTTCTCGGTCAGCATGGCCGCCGCCCGCGAAACCGCCCGCGTGGCCGGCCGGGCCTTCTCGGCCAGCGCGGCGGTTGCCCGCGAAACTGCCCGCGAAACCGCCCGCGCGAGCGCCAGCAGGGCCTTTCTGGCGGGGCCGACGCCCGAACTGTTGCCCGATCTGCCGCCCGCGCCGCCGCCCGCAGGCCGCCCGCTTTCGCCGCCCCGCGCCTTGCGGCCTTGCGCCCCATGGGCGCGCGCCTCTGCCATGTTCCGCGATCCCTCGCCACGCGCAGGCATATTCCGCGCCTCGCGCCCCCGCGTCTCGTGGCCCTGCGCTCCCTCGCCACGCGCCCCGCCGCCTTGGCGTCCGCCCGATCTGCCGCCTGAGCCGTCGCCAGATCTGTCGCCCGCAGGCCGCCCGCTTTCGCCGCCCCGCGCCTTGCGGCCTTGCGCCCCATGGGCGTGCGCCTCTGCCATATTCCGCGATCCCTCGCCACGCACCCCGCCGCCCTGGCGCCCGCCCGATCTGCCGCTTGAGCCGTCGCCAGATCTGTCGCCCGCATGCCGCCCGCTTTCGCCGTCCGCAGGCCGCCCGCGCCCGTTTTTTACGCCCATGCCGCTACCGCCTCCTTCTGAGCGCGGAAAAGCTCAGGTTGATGATCATTATGAACACGAACAGCACGAGCCCCGTCGCGATCAGCGCCTCCCTGTGCAGATCCGCGGCGTAGCCCATCTCGATCACGATGTTCGCTGTCAGCGTGCGCACGCCTTTCATGAGCGAGACGGGCATGCGCGGCTGGTTGCCCGCCACCATGATGACGGCCATCGTCTCGCCGACGGCGCGCCCGATCCCCAGTATGACGGCGGCGAGTATGCCCGACCTGGCCGCGGGCACGAGCACGAAGAACACGCTGCGGTAGTGCCCCGCCCCGAGGGCCAGGGCGCCCTCGTAGCAATGCTCCGGCACGGCCCTTATGGCGCTCTCCGCCAGCCCGATCACGGTCGGCAGTATCATTATGCCGAGCAGGATGCTCGCGGACACGATGCTGCTGCCCGCGAGCGGCGTTATCGCCGCCATGCCGAAAAAGCCGTAGACGACGGACGGCACGCCGGCCAGCAGCTCGACGCCCGGCTTGAACAGGCGGTACATCCGCCTGGGGCACGCGCGCGCGAGGAACACGGCGGTCAGGACGCCGGCCGGGACGCCGATGACGACCGCGCCCGCCGTCACGTACAGGCTGCCCAGGATCATCGGCAGGATGCCGAACTCGGGCGGCACGTCCGTCGGGGACCACTCGCGCCCGAGCAGGAATTTCAGGGGGCCGATCTTCGCGATCGCGGGCAGCCCGTTCGCGAACAGAAAGAGGCAGATCAGGCCGACGGCGAATATAGAGGCGAGCGCCGATGCGAAAAACACGGCGCCCATGATTTTTTCGCGCACCGCGCGCCGCGCGGCGGCGGGCGGGATTCTGGCGCTCCCGCCAATCCTGCCCTGCCCTAGCCAAAACAGCGGCGCGGCTGACGCTTCAGTTGTATTGCCCGTTTCGGGCGCGCGGGCGGCGCCGCGCTTGCCGTCTGTTTTCGCCATCGGTCAAATGCTCCCTCGTAGTTCCCTCATATATTTATTGCCCTGTTATCGCCCTGGCTCCCGCGCATATTATCGCCCTGGCTCACGCGCATTATTGCTCTGGCAAATAGCCAGCGGCTATTTGCCGTTGGCTATCGTTGCGCTACTGGCTGTCGCCCGCTGGCTATCGTTGCGCCGCCGGCTGTCGCCCGTTGGCTATTTGCCACTCCCGCTGGCGGCCCAAGGGCCGCCGCCATAATCCGCTCCGCCTGCCGCTGAAAATCCGGCTCGCCTGCCCGCGAGCCCCATAGGGCGCCCGCCTGCCGCCCTGCCCGGCTTGCCTCGCTGTTGCCGGGGCGGCCGCCGCCTCGGCCTCGCCCCGCGCCGCATCTCGGCTGTCCGGGCCGTCCTGAACGTCCTGACCATCCGTCCCGCTATTGGAGCGCGTCGCCCCATTTCAGCGTCTCGCCCGTGAATATCGACTTCACCTGGTCCTTGGAGAGCCCGTCGAGCGGGCTTGAGTTGTTCACGATAACGGCGATGCCGTCTATGGCTATCTGCACGGGCGCGAGCTCGGCCAGCTCGCTCTCCTTCAGCTCGCGGCTCGACATCGCGATGTCGCACGTGCCGCTCACCGCGTCGTTCAGGCCCGTTGACGAGTCGCTCTGCTGAATCTCGACCGCCGCTCCGGAATTGAGCGCGGCGTATGCCTCCTTCAGCTTCTCCATGACGGGCGTCACGGACGACGAGCCCGCGACGACGATCTTGCCCGACGCGCCCGACGGGGCGTATGCCGGAGCCGCCTCGTCAATCGCGATGTAGCTCTGCCCGATCACCGCCTGCCCGTCCGCCGAGAGCATGAACGCGATGAAGTCCGCCGCGGGGGCCGACGGCTCGCCCTTCGTCGCGATGATGAACGGGCGCGCGATGGCGTATGAGCCGTTTTTCACGTTGCCCGTCGTCGCGTCCACGCCGTCGATCTTCACGGCCTTGACCGTGCTGTTGAGCGAGCCCAGCGAGATGTAGCCGATGGCGTATTTGTCGCCCGCGATGTTCGTCATCATGACGTCCGTCTGCTTCGCGATGATGGCGTCCTTCGTCGTCCTGTCCTTCCTGCTGCCGTCGTCGCCCCGCTCCTCGATGCCGAACAGCTCGATGAACGCGCCCCGCGTCCCGGAGCCGTCCTCGCGCGACACGACGGATATGTCCTTGCTCGCGTCAAAGTCCGCCGCCGGCGCGGCTGTCGTCGCGGCCGCGGTGACCGTGGTGGCTTCGGCCGTCGTCGCGGCCGTGGTTGCCGGCGCGGCCGTCGTTGTCGTTTCCGCGCTCGCGGCCACCGTCGTCGCGGCCGCCGCTGTTGCGGCTGTCGTTGTCGTGGCCGCCGTCCCCGCGCTCGCCGTGGAGCCCGTGCCGCACGCGGCGAGCAGCGGCATCGCCGCCAGCGAGATCGCGGCCAGCGCCGCCGCCATCAGCCTTTTCGCGCCCATGCCGGCCCTTGCCGCCCCCGC
>JAISFK010000228.1 GCA_031263625.1 Clostridiales bacterium | reverse complement strand
TCGGGCGCCGAGCTCGGAGCGGAGGCGGCGGGCATTGGCGTGGCGCGCGGCAGCGCGGGCAAGGCCAAGCGAGCGAGAAAGGCTGACAGGCGCAGAAAAAAGATTAAGAAGTCGTCGATACGCGCAGGGCGCGCCGGTCGCATCGACATACGCTTAAAGGCGTGAACCGGGCAAAGACGCGAGCGGCCAGTGGCGCGAATGGGTCGCAAACAGCGGCGCTGCCGCCGATGCGGCTGGTGGGGGCGGCTCGACAAGCCGGCATGTTGATGCGGCCGGCCGGGCGACCGGCAATGTGGCTGGCGGGGGCGGCTCGGCAAGCAGCGTATTATCGCGGCCGGCAGGGCGACCGGCAATGTGGCCGGCATGGCAACGGGCGAGATGGCTGGCGAGATTGGCGACAGGGCGCTGGCGAAAAGTCGAAATGTGGCTGACAGATCAGTTCGACAAGACGGCTGGCGAGGATGGCCGGGCGATGCAGGCGGCGATGCGGCTGGCCGGGCGGTTTGGCAGACAGCGTATTATCACGGCCAGCCGGGTGATCGGCAATGTGGCTGGTGGAGGCGGGATGGCGCGGCGGACAGCGTAGCGGATATGGAGGATGGACGGCATGGCGGATGAGATGACGGGCGCTGCGGCTTGCGACGCGCCGGGCGGCATGGCTTGCGACGCGGCAGGCGGGGCGGCGGGTTGCGTCAGCGTCTGCGTTGAACGCTGCCGGGAAGGCGTCGCCATGCCGCAATACGCGCGCGCCGGGGACGCCGGCATGGATGTCTGCTCCGCTGTGGACATGGACATCGTGCCGGGGCAGACCGCGCTGATCCCGACGGGCTTGAAGTTTGCGATTCCGGCGGGCTACGAGATTCAGGTGAGGCCGAGAAGCGGCCTCTCGCTTAAGACGGCCCTGCGCCTGCCGAACTCGCCCGGCACCATAGACAGCGGGTTCAGGGGCGAGCTGGGCATTATCGTCAGCAACACGAAGCTCCCGTCGCGGGGCGCGCGCGCCGCAGCCGCCGACATGGTGGGCGATATTGCGGGCGGCGGCTGTGCGGGTGGCGACGTCGCCAGCGCGCTGGACAGGCGGCTGGACGCCGCGAGCCTTGATTCGCTCAAGGCGCTCGAGCAAGAGGCCGCAAGCTATCCCGTCTGCCCGCTCGGCGGGCCGTATGTTGACGGCCCGTGCATATACGGGATCAGAAAGGGCGACCGCATTGCGCAGATTGTCCTGAAGGCCGTGCCGACCATGAAATTCGTTGAGGTGCGGTCGGTGGACGAAATAGGCGAGAACAGGGGAGGGGGATTCGGTTCTACGGGGGTTCGCGCGAGCTCCTGACAGAACTTTTTGCATGGCGGGACACGAACGAAAAATAAACGGCGACACCAAGACTCTCAGAAAATCAACCATCGAGCAGCTGATGGGCATATATGGCATGACATGCGAGAAGGGCCGCTTTTTGCCGGATCGGCTCATAGACGTCGTTGCGGGCGCCAGCTTTGCTTCCAACAAAGAGATCGCGGTGATCATTAACAGGCACGGAAGAGTGGTGTCCGTGTCTGTTGGCGACGATCACGCGGTGGAGCTGGTCGAGAAGGGCGCGAGGTCGGATGTGCGCCGCGCGTCGGGGCTTAGGTGCGTCCATACGCATCCGAACGGGAATCCGGAGCTTTCCGACATCGACATTTCGGCGCTGACAAACATGCGGCTGGACGCGATGGCGGCGCTGGCGGTGGACGACATGGGGCGCGTGTCCGGCGCGTGCGCCGCGATCCGCCCGATAGGCGGCGATGTCGAGCTGTTCGGCCCGTATATCGTGAGCGCGGATAATGATGGCGGGGCGCCATATCGGGAAGCCGGCGGCAACGGGCGCTCGGACGGGGCGCGGCCTGAACCTGCCGCAGGGGGGCTTGGCCAGCCCGCAGCAGAATATGCGCAACCGGCGGCGGCGCCTGAGCCCGAACCTGCCGCAGCGGAACTTGGGCGGCCAGCGCCAGCCGGGGATGCCATAGCTCCTGAGCCGCCTGCGGACACGCGCCCCATAGCGCCAGAACAGCTTGCAGACATGCGCGAGCCGGCCGCTGTTGCGTTGCCGGCGTCACCTGCGGATGCGCTAGAGCCGCCTGCGCCCGTTCCAGATGCGACGCCTGTTCCTGACGCGACACCCGAACCCGAACCCGATCCCGCGCAGGCGCCGCAGGGCGGCGACGCTGGCGGCTGCAGCGGCGGTGGCGGCGACGTGCTCGTTGAAAGCGTGGACGCCTTGCTGGAGGCGCTGGACAATATCCTGCCCATGTTTCGCCGGCTCGATCAGGCGACCGGCGCGGCGTTCTACGACAGCGGCGCCGCCGGCCGCGAGAAAGCGATACTCGTGGCCGGCATCGACGACGACGCGGACGAGCTTGAGCAGCTCGCGAAGACCGCCGGCGCGGAAGTGCTGGCGCGCATGGCGTACAGGGAGCGCGAATCCGGCGCGGCGTACCGCATAGGCCGGGGCAAGCTCGAGGAGCTGAACTCGCTGCGCCAGAACACGGACGCGAACCTCGTCATTTTCAACGACGAGCTGAGCGGCGTCCAGCTCAGGAACCTGGAGGACGCCACGGGCGTCAAGGTCGTGGACAGGACTACGCTCATTCTGGACATATTCGCCGGCCGCGCCCGCTCCAAAGAGGGCAAGCTGCAGGTCGAGCTGGCGCAGCTCAATTACAGCCTCTCGCGGCTCGCCGGGCTTGGCGCGGGGCTGTCCCGGCTGGGCGGCGGCATCGGCACGCGCGGGCCGGGCGAAAAGAAGCTGGACACGGACAGGCGGCACATAAGGCGCCGCATACACTTCATCGAGAGCGAGCTGAAAAAGACCGAGGCCCGCAGGAACGTCGCCAGGCGCGCGGGCCGCGCCTCGCTGCTGCCCGTCGTGGCGCTGGCGGGCTACACGAACGCCGGCAAATCGACGCTGTTCAACCGCCTGTGCTCGGCGGACGCGCTCGCGGAGGACAAGCTGTTCGCCACGCTGGACCCGACGGCCAGGAGGCTCGCGCTGCCCTCGGGCGGCGCCGCGATCATGGTGGACACGGTGGGCTTCATACAAAAGCTGCCGCACGAGCTCGTGGACGCCTTCAAGGCCACGCTGGAGGAATCCGCGAGCGCCGACATCATCTTGCATGTCGTGGACATGTCCAACGACGGCATGATGGCGCAGATGGAAACGGTCGGGCAGATTTTGGATTCGATAGGCGCCGGCGGCAAAAAGACGCTCATCGCCTTCAACAAGTCGGACAAGGCAAAAGACATGGGCGCGGCGCTCGAGCGCGCGCTGCTCGCGCCGCGCGGCGCGGGCGTCCGGCATTGCGTGGTATCCGCGGCGACGGGGGAGGGCATTGGCGAGCTCCTGTCCGCGCTGTCCGGCATGATCAACGAGGAGCGCGTCCGGCTGGACGTCAACATACCGTATGAGGACGGCGGGCTGAACGCCTTCCTGCACGAGAACGCCAGCATACTGAAACGGGAGTACACGGAAACGGGCGTCGCGCTGAGCCTGCTGCTGAACCGGGGGCACGCCGGGCGCCTGAAGAAGTACATCGTATGAGAGGGCTTTTGACTGGATTTTGCGGGGCGGCCGCGGCAGGCGTGACGGCGGCATGAGGGGCTTTTACAGGACGCTCGCGCGCCGCGCCGCCGCCGAGTACGAGGAAAAGAAGTCCAGGTTCGTCGCCGAGGCGTCGCCGGCAGCGACGGAGAGCGACGCCGTAGCGCTTGTCGCCGAGGCGCGCGCGAGGCACCCCGGCGCCTCCCACCATGTTTTCGCGTACCTGACGGCGGGCGGCGAGCGCTCAAAGCGCTGCAGCGACGACGGCGAGCCGCAGGGGACCGCGGGCGCGCCGGTGCTGGACGTCATAGAGAAAAACGGGCTGGAGGACGTGGCCGTCGTCGTCGCGCGCTATTTTGGAGGGACGCTGCTGGGGGCCGCCGGGCTGATACGCTCATACGGCAAGGCCGCGTCGCTGGCGGTGGCCGCCGCCGGGATCGCGGACATGCGCCCGGCCCTCGACATGCTGGTGCTGGCGGAGTACGCGCACCTTGACGCCATAAAAAACGAAATTGGCAAAAGCGGCTTTTTTATCAAGAGCATACAGTACGGGCTGGACGCCGAGATCCTGGTTCAGGCCCCGCGCGGCAGCTCGGAGGCGTTCATGGGGCGCGTTTCGGATCTCACGAACGGTCGCGCGGCGATAGAGATCTTGCGCGAGTCGCACATTATGTCCGGCATTTGACTTGAAAGCGCGCATATGTTAGTGCTATACTTAATTTATCAATGTGGAGGCGGCTTATATATGTCGGGTCATTCCAAATGGGCAAACATCAAGCACAGGAAAGAGAAGTCGGATTCAAAGCGGGGCAAGGTGTTCACGAAGCTGGGCAGGGAGATCGCCGTCGTCGTCAAGCAGGGCGGCTACGACCCGGAGAGCAACAGCAAGCTGAAGGACGTCATCGCGAAGGCGAAGTCTGAGAACATGCCCAACGACAACATCATGCGCAGCATAAAGAAAGCCGCGGGCGACGCGGACGGCGCCAGCTACGAGGACATCACGTATGAGGGCTACGGCCCCGGCGGCATAGCGGTCATAGTCGAGGCGCTGACGGACAACAAGAACAGGACGGCCGGCGACGTGCGCCATTTCTTCGACAAGTCGGGCGGCAACATGGGGACGAACGGCTGCGTGTCGTTCCTGTTCAGCCGGAAGGGGCTGCTGCTCGTTTCCAGGGAGAGCAGGCCGGACGAGGACGCCGTGATGATGGAGGCGCTCGACGCGGGCGCCGAGGACGTGGTGACGCAGGACGACGCCTATGAGATCTTCACGTCCCCCGACGGCTTTTCGGAGGTGCGCGAAAAGCTTGAGAAAATGGGGTACGCGTTCGAGAGCGCCGGCATTGAGATGATTCCACTGACGACGGTCAGCTTGGGCGACCCCAAGCAGGCGGAATCGATGGAAAAGCTTGTGGACAATCTTGACGATTTGGACGATGTTCAGAATATATTTCATAATTGGGACGAATAAGGGGGACACTGGGGCATGGCTGACTTGACTATCTCGGAAAGGCTCATGGACGGCGCGAACGTGACGCTGATAGGCATGACCATAACGATCTGCACGCTCATAGTGCTGACGCTGGTCATTATGGGGCTGTCGAAGGCGGTGGCGTACTTCGCCGGCCGCCAGAGCGGCAAATCGGGCGCGGCGGGCGGCTCCGCCGGATCTGGATCGGGCGGTTCGGGCGCGGCGGGCGCCTCCGGCGGTTCGGGCGGCTCCGGCGTGGCGGCGGCAAGCGCCGGATCGGCCGGAGGCGCGGGCGCGGCAGGCGCGGCGGGCGCGGGCGGCAGGAGCGCTTCCGCATCGGCGGCGGGCGCCTGCGGCGGCGGCGAGCTCATAGCCGTGCTCGCGGCCGCGGTGGCGGCGATAAGCGGCGCGGCTGCGGGCGATCTGCGGATCGTGTCGTACAGGAGGACCGGCCAGACGGCTCCCGCGTGGAATCTGAGGGGCAGGAGCGAGTATTTGACCGGCAAGCTGTGACGGGCGAAATTGCCGTTTGGGGGCTGGTCGGCCCCAGCGGGACGGGCAAGAGCCACCGCGCCCTGGAGGTCGCGAGGGAAAACGGCCTGGCCTGCATAATCGACGACGGCCTGCTGATAAAGGAAAACCGCGTTCTCGCCGGAACGTCCGCGAAGCGCGAGCCGACCAGGATAGCGTCGGTGAGGCGGGCGCTCTTTTTTGACCCGGAGCACGCCGCCGCCGTGAAGTCGGCCATCGACGGCGAGGGCATGGAGTCCGCGCTGATTCTGGGGACGTCCGAGCACATGGTGAACGAGATCGTCAAAAAGCTCGGGCTGCCGCAAATATCAAAATACATGGACATCACCGAGGTCGCGTCCGGCGACGACATCAAAACCGCGCTCGAATCGCGCAGGCATGAGGGCAAGCACGTGATTCCGGCGCCGACGTTCGCTCTGAAAAAGGACTTTTCGGGGTATTTCATGGTTCCGCTGAAGCGGCTGGCCTACAAGGGCCGGAAGCGCCCGGATGCGGACGCGGCCGGGGACAGGACGGTCGTGCGGCCGACGTTCAGCTACCTCGGCACGTACACGATATCAAAAGCCGCCATCGAGCAGCTGGCGAGCCTCATGGCGCTGTCCGTGCAGGGCGTCGGCGGTGTTCTGGACGCCAGGGTCGAGTTGCGCGGCGAGGGGCTGAACATCTGGCTCGCCCTCGCCGTCCGGTACGGCTGCAGGATCCACGAGACGCTGCGCAGCGCGGCCGACTGCGTGAGGCGCGAAATGGACAGGCAGACCGCCCTGTTCGTCATGGACGTCGATATCACGGCGAAATCTCTGATATACTGAATCTGAAACAGCTTCAGGCAGGGGTATTCCTGCGCATAAATTTGGCAAATATTGGCAAAATATGTCAAAATTTGGCCTACGATTTGGCAAAATATGGCGCGGAATTTTTTTTGCCGCTATATATTGACAATAATTTTTTTCATGATACAATATCCTGAGTGACACAAGATATGCTGTTTTTATCTGCGTGTCACATCATCATATTGTATGCGAAAGATAAAAAGCGAAATAGCGCAGGACAAGGCGAACCGCCGAAAGGCGCGCGGGGGGCGGCCGGCAGGCTTTGGGCCGGCCAAACTGCGGAAAGCGCAGGCGCGCTGGGGGTGCGCCAAAAAGCAGCGGACAAATTATTGATGTGCAGCGGACAAATCGCCAGTGACGACGATATGCAGCAGACAAGGCCATTTGACGCACCAATGACAATCGCGGCTGTGCTGCGGCCCAATACAATATACGAAGCGGAGCCAGCCGCCCGGCGGCGCCCTTGCGAAAGCGCGGGGGCGCGAGCGGGCGGCTGGCTGCGTTTTGCGCCGGGAGATCCGGCGTCGCCTAACGGCTATTGGCGCTTGAGCTCGTTTTGCCACTCCGAGATTGGCCTGGAATGGCGAAATGGCAGTATGACAGGCTGGGCGGGCAGTTGCGGGACAGGCCCGGAGGCCCATAGCGGCAGCGCTTGCGCCCGCTTGCGCCTGTGGCGGCTTGCTGCGTTTTGCGCCTGCCCGAAATGTGATGAAATGTTATAATTTTATAGCTTTGCGCGTTTTTCGTGTGATTTTCGCTTGACGGTGGCTGGAAAGTGCGCTATAGTAACGCTATAGCGACTGCTGGCCGTCAGC
>JAISFK010000479.1 GCA_031263625.1 Clostridiales bacterium | reverse complement strand
GTTCGCGGAATTGGGCTGGGCGCTTCATTTCAATGAGGGCAAATGCGAAGGCGACAGTATGAATAATATTGCCGCTTTTTTCGTTTTGGCGGCGGGCGCTGGAACGGGTGCCGGCCCCGGACGATGGGCGCGCGGCGGGAGGTTCATTGCGGGATGCCGATTATCAGGGACATAGTCAGCGGGAGCATTGCCGACGAGGGCGGCGCGCGGCCGGGCGAGCGCCTTGTCGCCATCAACGGCGAGGCTGTCAGGGACATATTCGACTACCGATTTCTGGCGGCGGCCGGGGAGCTTGAGATCGAGCTTGCGGACTTGGAGGGCCGGGCGTGGTATATGGACGTGTCCAAGGACGAGAGCGAGGACGAGGATCTGGGCTTCGTCTTCGACGGCGGGCTGCTGGACGAGCCGAGGGCCTGCCGCAACAAATGCGTGTTTTGCTTCATCGACCAGCTGCCCAGGCCCATGCGGGGCGCGCTGTATTTTAAGGACGACGATCTGCGGCTGTCGTTCCTCAACGGCAACTACGTCACGCTGACGAACGCGCGGCGCGGCGAGCTGGACAGGGTGGTGCGCTATCGCATGTCCCCCGTCAACATATCGGTGCATACGACGGACGCAGGGCTCAGGGCGGCCATGCTCGGCCTCGCGCCGGCTGCGGCGGGCCTGGGCACCGGGCGGGCGGGCACCAGCAGGGCGGGCGCCGCCAGGGCAGGCGCCGTCAGCAGCGCCGGCAATGCCGTCGGCCGCGCCGCGCCGAAAGGCGAGCCTGCCGTTGCGGCCGCCGCCCCCGCATCTGCCGGTGCGGCCGCTACCACAGCTTCTGCCGCCGCCACTTCTGTAGCTACCACCGTTGCTACCGCTTCTGCTTCTGCTTCCGATTCCGATTCGACGCGGGCCGAGCTGGCCGCCGCTGCCGCCGACATTTTGCCCGCCATGCGCTACCTGACAGAGCGCCGGATTGACGTCAACGCGCAGATTGTCCTGTGCAGGGGCATAAACGACGGCGCGGAGCTGGACAGGACGCTGTCCGACCTGGCGGCGCTCAACGGCCACATGAAAAGCATTTCGGTCGTGCCCGCCGGCCTGACGAAATTCCGCGACGGCCTGCCGCGCCTGCAGCCTTTCGGCGCCGCCGGCTCAAGGGACGTGCTGGCGCAGATCAAGAGGCGCCAGGCCGGCTTTCTCAAGGATCGGCGCAGCAGGCTCGCGTACCCGGCGGACGAGTTTTTTGTGATGGCCTCGGAGAAAATTCCCGGAATCAGGTACTACGAGGATTTTCCGCAGCTAGAGAACGGCGTCGGCATGCTCGCGCTGTTCAAAAGCGAGTTCGACAGAGAGGTCGCGGCGCTCAGGAGAAAACTCCGCGCCTCCGCGCGCGGCGGGCGCCCCGTTCCGGCCCGGAGCGCGCTTTCCGGCCGACGCGTAAGCTCGCTCGTATTCACCGGCGTCGCGGCGCACCCGCTCATCAGCCGCTGCGCCGGCATACTGTCCGAGCTGGCGCCGTCGGCCAGCATCGTCGCGATACCCGTGAAAAACGGATTTTTCGGCGAGTCGATAACCGTGGCCGGCCTGCTGGCGGGCAGCGACATCCTGGGCGCCGCCAAGGCCGCAGGCATCCCCGCCGGCGCCCGCGCCTTTGTGCCGAGGTCCATGCTCAAACACGGCACGGAGCTGTTTCTCGACGATATTTCGCTGGAAATGTTGCGAAACGAGCTGAAAGTAGATATAATTGCCGTAGACTGCAACGGGCGCGACTTCGCGCGGAGCGTACTGTGGCTGCAGTAGCCGCGCTTTCGCACGCGCTGCATGCGCGGCGGGCGGCCCGCAGCATGAAGGCGGCAGGCAACAGGCAGTGGGCAACAGAAAGCAGGCCGCATGCAATATAAGCAACAGAAAGCAGGCTGCATGCAATATAAGCAGCGGGCAACAGGCCGCATGCAGCATAAGCAGCAGGCAGCATAATAAGACGGCCGCGCAAAACGCGCGGCGCGCAAGGAGAATTACCGCTTGGCAAAGCCTATAGTAGCGATAGTCGGAAGGCCGAATGTGGGCAAATCCACATTCTTTAACTATATATCGGGCAGGCGGATCGCCATCGTGGAGGAAACCCCCGGCGTGACGCGCGACAGGATCTACGCGGACGTCGAGTGGCGCGGCCGCGTGTACGCCCTGGTTGACACGGGCGGCATCGAGCCGGACTCGGACGACCCGATCATGGCGCAGATGAGGCGCCAGGCGCAGATGGCCATCGACACCGCTGACGCCATACTGTTCATGGTGGACGCCCGCGACGGCCTCACGTCCGCGGACAAGGACGTCGCCGATCTGCTCCGCAGGTCGGGCAAGCCGCTCATCGTCGTGGCCAACAAGGCCGACAGGCCGGGGCCGATGCCGGCCGAGGCGTATGAGTTCTACGATCTCGCGGTTGGCGAGGTTCTCGCCATTTCGTCCGTGCAGGGCCTGGGGATGGGCGACCTCCTGGACGCCATCCACGCCTGCCTGCCGCCCGAGGACGGGAGCGGCGAGGAGGGCGGCGCGATCAAGGTGGCCATCGTCGGCAAGCCCAACGTGGGCAAGTCGTCGCTCGTGAACAGGATGCTGGGCGAGGAGCGCGTCATAACGAACGACGCGCCCGGAACGACGCGCGACGCCATTGACGCCAGCTTCGAGGTCGGCGGGGACCGCTTCGTCTTCATCGACACGGCGGGGATCAGGCGAAAGAGCAAGGTCAGCGCGCCCATAGAGCGCTACAGCGTCATGCGCGCGTGGGCCGCGGTGGAGAGGGCCGACCTGTGCCTCGTCGTGATAGACGCCGAGGAGGGCGTCACGGAGCAGGACGCGAAGATCGCGGGCTACGCGCGCGAGGCGGGGAAAGGCGTGATCGTCCTGGTCAACAAGTGGGATCTGATAAAGAAGGACACCGGCACGGCAGACGAATACAGGGCCAGGATCCGCGAAAAGCTCGCCTTCATCAGCTACGCCCCCGTCATGTTCATCTCGGCGCTGACCGGCCAGCGCGTGCGCGGCATATTCGGCGCGCTGAAGTCCGTGTACGCCAACGCCGGCTTCCGGGCGCCCACGGGGCTTTTGAACGACACGCTGATCGAGGCCGTCGCCACGGCGCAGCCGCCGTCCGACAGGGGCAAGAGGCTTAAGATTTACTATATGGCGCAGATTGGCGTCAGGCCGCCGTCGTTCGTCGTGTTCGTCAACGACGCGGATCTGATGCACTACTCGTATGCGCGGTATATTGAAAACACGCTGCGGAGGGCGTTCAATTTTGAGGGCGTTCCCATCAGGCTCGTAACCAGGGAGCGGGGCGAGGGCGCGTAGGCGCGCCGGCTCGCGGAGAGGGCCGCGGGGCGGGCTTTCGCGCCATCATATAGTATAAAATTTGCGCTTTCGCGCGGCGAAAGGGATGGTCCATAGGCATGGTAATATTCAAGCTGTTGATATCGCTCGCTGTCGGCTATATTCTGGGCAGCGTCAACACCGCGATCATTGTCGGCAACATATTTGGCGTAAACCTGAAAAAGAAGGGCAGCGGCAACGCGGGGCTCACGAACGCGTTTCGCGTGCTCGGCGCGAAGGCGGGCTTCCTGGTGCTTGCGGGGGACGTGCTCAAGGGCGTCCTGGCCTGCCTGCTCGGCTACGTGCTGACGAGGAGCGAGCTGGGCTCGGAGCGCTTCATCGACCTCGACAACGCCAGCCTCGGCGTGCTGATGGCCGGCACGAGCTGCATATTCGGGCACATATTCCCGCTCTTTTTCCAGTTCAAGGGCGGCAAGGGCGTTTTGACTGCCGCGACCGTCATTTTTCTGATGGACTACAGGATCGCCGCCATTTTGCTATGCATTTTCATCATCGTGCTGCTGATCGCCAGGTACGTTTCGCTTGGCTCGATGGTGGCTGCGGCGAGCTTCCCGGCCGTCGCGCTCATATTCGAGAAGCCGGGCTTTTTCGTGCTGTACGCGTTCGTGATCGCCGCGCTGATCGTCGTCATGCACAGAAAGAACATCGGGCGGCTGATCAGCGGCACCGAGCCGAAGATCAGGATGAACGGGTAGCGGAAGCTGGCGAATGGGCGGCTTTTGCGCGGCTCCGTGCCGACGGAACCGCGCAGAAGCGCAAGCTGGCGGCTGGCGGCGCGGCGGCGCGTTGCGGATTCGCCATATGCCGCGGCGGTGTCGCGTTGCGGCGCTGTTCGGTGGCGGCGCGGCATGGCGCCGCGTTGCGCCGCCGCCTATGACAGCCGCTGCCGGAAGTCCTCGTATCCGAAGCTCCGGACGCCCGAAACGGCCCCGTCCTCGCCCACCAGCGCGATAGACGGCAGGCACACGCCGTTGAACGTGTTGTTTTTCACCATCGTGTAGTGCGCCATGTCCGTGAACACGAGCCTGTCGCCCGGAACGAGCGGCCTGTCGAACGAATAGTCGCCGATGACGTCGCCGGCGAGGCATGTCGGGCCTCCCAGCCGGTATGTGCGGCGGCCTGGGGCGCCGGGCGCACCGCCGCCTACTATGCGCGGCCTGTACGGCATTTCGATCACGTCCGGCATGTGGCACGCGGCGGACGTGTCGAGGATCGCGATGTCCATGCCGTTCTCCATCGTGTCCAGCACGGTCGCGACCAAGAAGCCGGCGTTCAGCGCCACGGCCTCGCCGGGCTCCAG
>JAISFK010000476.1 GCA_031263625.1 Clostridiales bacterium | reverse complement strand
AAAGAAATGATCATGAGAATGGAGGGCTAAGCAGGCATGAAAAGGGTTGTATGTTTTGGCGAGGTCATGATGAGGCTGAACCCGAAAGGGTATCTCAGGTTCGTCCAGGCGGGCGAGTTTGAGGCGAGCTATGCGGGCGGGGAGGCGAACGTGGCGGTGTCGCTGGCCAACTACGGCGTTGACGCCGCGTATGTGACAAAGGTGCCCGCCCACGAAATCGGGCAGTCCGCCGTCAACGAGCTGCGCCGCTTCGGCGTGGACACGAGCCTGATTGTGCGCGGCGGCGACAGGCTGGGCATCTATTTTGTGGAAAAGGGCGCGTCGCAGCGGGCGTCGAAGGTCATCTACGACCGCGCAGCCTCCGCCATAGCGGAGGCGCGGCCGGGCGATTTTGACTGGGGCAGGATCTTCGCCGGGGCGTCGTGGTATCATTTCACGGGCATAACGCCAGCCCTGAGCGACAGCGCGGCGGCCATCTCGCTCGAAGCCGCGGCGGCGGCGAAGCAGGCGGGGCTGACGGTCAGCTGCGACCTGAACTTCCGCAAGAAGCTCTGGTCGTCCGAGAAGGCCGGGCGCGTGATGGCGGGCCTCATGGAATACGTGGACGTCTGCATCGCCAACGAGGAGGACGCGTCCGACGTGTTCGGCATACGCGCCGAGGGGACGGACATCCAGAAGGGCAAGCTGAGCCGCGAGGGCTACATATCGGTCGCGAGGCAGCTCACGGACCGCTTTGGGTTCAAGAAGGCGGCCATCACGCTGCGCGGCAGCATATCCGCGAGCGACAACAACTGGTCCGGCATGCTGTACAGCGGCGGCGAGGCGTATTTTGCGCCTGAGTACCCGGTGCGCGTCGTGGATCGCGTCGGCGGCGGGGACGCGTTCGGCGGCGCCCTCATATACAGCCAGCTGGAGGGCTACGACGAGCAAAAGGCGATCAACTTCGCGGTCGCGGCGTCGTGCCTCGCGCACTCCATCGAGCACGACTTCAACCTCGTGAGCTTGCAGGAGGCCGAAGCCCTCGCGAAGGGCAATGCGTCGGGGCGGGTGCAACGCTAGGCGGCCAACAGGGTCAGGGGGTCAAATAGGGCGCGGCAGGAGCAAAAGCGGGCGAAGGCGGCGCTGGAATCGGATATGGCGCGGCGCAAACGCGGCAGCTGGTTGCCAGTTGCCGGATATGGCGCGGGGTGCGCGGAATGGGTGCGGCGCCTGAGCGGTCAGCGGGCTGCCGCGCCGCCCGCGCCTGCTTCTGCGCCGGTGCCCGCGCTAGAACCTGTACCTGAGCCTAAACCAGCGCCTGAGCCTACCTCTGCGCCTGCGCACGTCCCTGCGTCCGCGCCGGTGCCGCGCTAGATAGAATCCGCGCCCGCGCCGGGCGCCGCCTCGAACGGGGCCGGGCGCGGCTCGCCGGGCAGAAAGCGCGACGCTATCGCCTGCGCGATCCGCGCCGCCGCGTTGCCGTCGCCGTAGGGGTTTCCCGCGCGCACCATCGCGCGCCGCGCGCCCGGATCGTCGGCCAAGGCGGCCACGGCGCCGACGACGCTGCCGAACGAGTTCCCGGCGAGCCTGACCGTCCCGGCCGCGACGGCCTCTGGGCGCTCGGTTTCGTTGCGCAGCACGAGCACGGGCGCGCCCAGCGCCGGGCCTTCCTCCTGAAACCCGCCGGAATCCGACAGCACCAAGTACGACCGGCTCATCAGGTTATGCATGTCCGCAAGCCCGAGCGGCTCCAGCACCAGCGCGCGCTCGCGCCCCGAGAGCGCTTCGCGCACGGGGCCGCTGACCGCCGGGTTCAGATGCGCGGGGAACACGACGAACATGTCCCTGTATGCGTCCAGCAGGTGCAAAAGCGCCTTCAGGATGTCGCGCAGGGGGGCGCCGAGGTTTTCCCTGCGGTGCGCCTCGACGGCCAGCACGCGGTATCGGCCGAAATCCAGCCCGTTGAGAGCGTCGGCGTCGAAGCGGTATCCCTCGCGGGCGGTGGTTTTGAGCGCGTCTATCGCCGTGTTGCCCGTGACGTATATGTCGGCGCCGGCCACGCCCTCGCGCAGCAGGTTTTCCCTGTTTGCCGGCGTGGGGGCGAAGTGCATCGAGGCGATTGCGCCTATGAGCTTTCTGTTCATCTCCTCCGGGAACGGGAAATAGGCGTTGTGCGTGCGCAGGCCGGCCTCCACGTGCCCCACGGGGACTTTGCGGTAGAACGCGGCGAGGCTCGCGGCAAAGCCGGTCGTCGTGTCGCCGTGCGTCAGCACGATGTCCGGCGCCGCGTCCGCGACGACGCTGCCGACGCCGGCAAGCGCCCGCGTCGTGATGTCTTCGAGCGTCTGGCTTTCCTGCATTATGTTCAGATCGAAATCCGGCGCGATGCCGAACACGTCGAGCACTTGGTCGAGCATCTGGCGATGCTGCGCCGTCACGCACACGGCCTGGTCGAAGCGCGGGTCGGCGCGGAGCAGGTTGACGAGCGGCGCCATCTTCACGGCGTCGGGGCGCGCGCCAAACACGGACAGCACGCGCACCTTTCGCGGGGGGCGCGCCGTCCCCGCCGCAGGCGTTGCTGGAGCCTCAGCTTTGGGTGCCGCCCCAGTCGCAGCAGGCGCCGCCGAGAGCCCTGTTTCGGACGGCTCGGCAGGCGTCGCGACAGGCGCTGCTGTGCGCGGCGTTGCGGGCGCCGCCGCAGGCGTTGCTGGAGCCTCAGCTTTGGGCGCCGCCGGGCGCTCCGTTTCAGGCGCCGCCCCAGTCGCAACAGGCGCCGCCGGGAACCCTGTTTCAGGCGCTACTCCCGTCGCAGCGGGCGCCGCCCCCTCCGTATCGGGCACGGCGACCAGTTTGGCCGCCGCCGCGCTGTCCATCCCCATCTATCCCTCCGCCCGCATGGCGTCCGCGCGGTCGCGCCTGCCGGGCTCCATCGCATGTTCGCCGCCAAGAGGCTCGCCGTCCAGCGGCTCGCCCGAAAGCCCGTACCCGTTCTCGTTCCCGCTCCCGCCGTCGCCGTCGCCGCCGCGCCCGCGCTCTGGGAGGCCGCGCCCGTCGCCGCCGCTTTTCCCGCCGCCGGCAGGCCGGTCGCCCGCGAAATACTTCACGCAGGCGAAGATGAACACGGGCAGCAGGATGAGCAGAATCGCCGCGCTGACGTAGTTCTTGTTGGCAAACACGAAGCCGCACAGCCCCAGCCCCGCGCTCGCGATATACAGCACGGCGACCGACTGGCGCTGCGAGAGGCCCATGTCGATCAGCTTGTGGTGCAGGTGGCTCCTGTCCGACACCGCGGGGGATTGCCCGTGCGCGACGCGCCGGAACACGGCGAAGACGACGTCGAAAATGGGCAGCCCGATTATGAGGATCGGGATCGCCAGCGACATGGCGGCGTATGACTTCAGCATGCCCTGAACCGAAATGGCCGCCAGCGCGAAGCCCAAAAACGCCGCGCCCGTTTCGCCCATGAATATCTTCGCCGGGTTGAAATTGAACGGAAGGAAGCCCAGGGCCGCCCCGGCCAGCGCGGCCGTCAGCAGCGGCGCCATGATGTTGCCCGTGGCGGCCATGGTGGACATGGATATGAAAAACAGCGATATGGCGGATATGCACGAGACGCCGGCGGCAAGGCCGTCCAGGCCGTCGATGAAATTGATGGCGTTTGTGATGCCCACGATCCACAGGACGGTCAGGGGCCACGATATGAGCGGCCCGAACTCGATCACGCTGTCGTACACGAACGGGTTCGTGAGGAAGGATATCTGCATGTCGGACACCGCCACGTACAGCACGGCGGCCGCCAGCTGGAACAGGAACTTGTGGAACGGCCTGAGCGTGAACTTGTCGTCAATGTAGCCGCACACGAGCAGGACGCATATGCCGCACAGCAGGCCCGCCACGGAGCGGTCGAAGGGCAGCGGCCCCGCGAGGATGTTGTACGCCAGGGCGGCCAGAAAGCCGGCGCTTATGGCGAACCCGCCGAGCAGCGCGACGGGATCGCTGTGCATGCGCCTCGCGTCCTTGGGGACGTCCACGGCGCCGAGCCTGAAAGCCATCTTCCTGACAAGCGGCGTCATGACGAACGCCACAATCAGAGCGATTATCATCGTTATTACATAAGGCATGATCTGCAATCCTTCTTCTTTTGTTCGGGGCGGGGCCGGCAGCCAGCCTGTGCGCCCGTCTGCCCCGCGCGTCCGCGTTCAGCCGCCGGCCCCCGGTGCCTGCAGCCAGCCCCTGGCCCTAGCGCCGGGCCGCCGGCCCCAGTGCCTGCAGCCAGCCAGCCTGAGCGGATGCGCGCCCGCCCAGCCGGCCTAGTACCCGGCTTTCGGCAGGGCGGCCATCAGCGAGTCGTCGTTGTCAACCCACAGCTGCACGTCAACGACCCTGAACTTGTCGCCCTCGTCGCGAATGATGACCTTGTCTATGCCCGCGTTTATCACGACGCGCCTGCACATGGCGCACGAAGTGGCGTTTTTGATGATGCTGCCGTCCTTCGCCTCGCGCCCGACCAGGTACATGGTCGCCCCGATCATGTCGCGGCGCGGCGCGGATATCACGGCGTTGACCTCCGCGTGGACGGAGCGGCATATTTCGTACATCTGCCCGCGCGGAACGTCGAGCCGCTGGCGCAGGCAGTAGCCCAAGTCAATGCAGTTATGCCGCTTTCTTGGGGCGCCCGCGTAGCCGGTGGAGATGATCTCGTCGTTCTTCACGATGATGGCGCCGAAATTCCTGCGCAGGCATGTCCCGCGCTGAAGCACTGTGTCCGCGATGTCAAGATAATAGTTATGCTTGTCGCGTCTTGGCATATGTCGTTTCACCCCGCTCAATTCAACACAGCCAGTATAATACAGCGCCCGCCAAATGTCAATCGCGCTGCGGGCGCCGCGCCGCCGTCCTTGCCTGTCCTTGCCCCCTCAGTTGCCCCCGTTCCACGCCTCGCCATGGCGGCGGACGCGCGATAGGCGCACTGCCGGCCAGCCACGGCTGCGGGCGCCGCGCGCCGCCGTCCTGCCCTCTCAGTTGCCCCCGTCCCCCGCTTCGCCATGACTGCGGACGCGCGGTAGGCGCTCTGCCGGCGCGGCTGTCAGCCCCCCGCCACGGTCCTGTGGAGCAGGCGGCGCACGGCGCCCTTGCCCTGCAGCATCTCGACGAACAGCGACTCGACGCGCTCGCCATGGCCCCCCAGGCCCGCCCCGTACAGATCCGCGCCGAAGATCGCGGCGTTCGACAGCAGGGGCCGCAGCTGGCCGCTGTACGATTCCGGCCTGCCGGCTTCCACGCCCGCGAGCAGGCTC
>JAISFK010000443.1 GCA_031263625.1 Clostridiales bacterium | reverse complement strand
GATGGTCGATTACAGCTCGGACGAGATATCGTCGGAGGAGTCGGCCGAGCTAATAGCCGCCGTCAACGCGCACGTCGCGGAGGCCCATGCGGGCGACGGCTACATCCGCTTCCACCCCGGCGTCAGCTACCGGCACTGCATGGTGCTCAAGGATCGCGGCCTCGGCATGAGGGCCACGCCCCCGCACGACATACTGGAAAAGCGCATAGGCGCCTACATGCCCTCGGACGGCCCGGATCCGGGCACGGATCCGGGCGCGGCGGAGCTGGTCAACCGGCTCATGCGGGACAGCTACGGATACTTGAGCCGCCACAGGGTCAACCTGGAGCGCGAGAGGCGCGGCCTGCGCCCAGCCAACTCGCTCTGGCTGTGGGGGCAGGGCAAGAGGCTTTCCCTGCCGTCGTACAGGGAGAAATACGGCATTGGCGGCGCGGTGATCTCGGCCGTCGATCTGCTGAAGGGCATCGGCATCAGCGCCGGCCTGCAGCCCATCAGCGTCGAGGGCGCGACCGGCGTCATCGACACGAACTACGAAGGCAAGGCCATGGCGGCCGTCGGCGCTTTGAAGGCTGGCCTCGATTTTGTGTACGTGCATGTCGAGGCGCCCGACGAGTGCGGACACCGCCACGAGATCGAAAACAAGGTGAAATCCATAGAATACATCGACAGCCGGCTCATCGCCACCATTTTCAGGGAGCTTGGGAGCCTCGGCGACGACTGCCGCATAATGGTGCTGCCGGACCACCCGACGCCGCTGTCGCTGCGCACGCACACCAACGACGCCGTGCCGTTCGCCGCCTGCACGATGGGCAAGCCGCAGGCGAACCCCGGCTGCGCGGGCTACGACGAGGCGCAGGCTGCGGCGAGCGGCATATATGTGCCCGAGGGGCACAAGCTCATGGGCATGTTCCTGTCGGGCGCCGGCATATTCGGATAGGGGCGCAGGGGCGCGGCCGCCCGCGCCGGTGCGCGCCGTTGCGCCGCTGTGCGCACCCATCCCCTCGTTGCGCGCCGGTGCAGTTGCCCGTCGGCCACGCTGTTGTCTGCGGCTACCATATCCAGCGCCGTTGATCGCAGCGGGGCGTCCCGTTGCCTATCATCGCGCACTGTTGCCTGCGGCTACCATATCTGGCAACGCCGTTGCCTGAACAGCTGGCTCGATTGGTCGCCTACGCGCTGCCTGGCCGCCCGCCCCCGCGCACCGTTGTTGCGCGCCGTTGCCGTTATGCGCCCGCGCCGTGCGCTGACCGCCGCCTAAGCGCTTGGCCTGCCTGGCCCAGTCATTTGGCTACCCAGCTGCCTGGCCGCCCAGCTGTACGACAGCAACCGCGCCGCCAGCGCCTAGGCAACCGCGTCCATACCCTCGCAACACCCAACTGTCCACCAGTTGCCTAGGTGACCGCGCCAGTCCCCTCGCCGTGCTCCGCTTCGCCTAGGCGACCGCGCCCGGCGGCGGGGGCACGTCGCCGCCCGAATACTCCTCCATGACCACGTCCAGATCCGCGACGATCCCGCCGTCGATCAGCTCGTTTTCGGCCATGCTGTTCAGGATCGGCATCGTTTCCGCGTGGTTCCTGCCCGGATGGTAAGGGCGCGCCTCGCTCACAGCCTGGTATATGTCGAGGCAGGCGAGCAGCCTCTCGTCGAAGCTGAGCTCCTCGACGTCCTTGCGGAACGGGTATCCGCTGCCGTTCAGCTTCTCGTGGTGCGACGACGCGATGGCGCACACCTCGTCGAACCCCGATATGTCCTTGAGCAGGTCGTGCGTCAGCCCGGCATGCGCCTTGATGATCTCGAACTCCTCGTTCGTCAGCTTGCCGGGCTTTTCGAGTATCTCGGACGGCACGGCAAGCTTGCCGAGGTCGTGCAGCGCGGCGGACAGGTACAGCCGCGTCTTGTGCTTGGCGTCGTATCCGCAGCGCTCCCCCATGAGCCACGCCTTGTTGGCGATCTGCGTGGAGTGGCGCCTTGTGAACTCGGACTTGTAGTCGATTATGCGGGCCGTCATCCCGCCGAGGCCGAATACGCACTTGTCGTCTATCTCAGCCGTCCACGTCGGGATCGTGCGCTCCACCGTCTCGCCTATGTTCTCGTCGCGCAGCTTTTCCAGCATGCTCGCGTCCAGCGCGCAGAGCATGGCCTCCGTCGCCCGCTTGGTGTACGCCTCGCCCGCGCCGTCCGCGACGCGCCTGCGGAGCGCGGGCAGGTCGCCGGGCGCGATGGTCTGCAAATGGCACGACACGTCCAGCATGTCCGCGATCGCGATCAGCTCCGCCTCCAGAGGATATTCGCCGCTCTTTTTGCCGAACGGGCCGCAGCCGTCCGCGCGCTCGTGGTGGTACAGCACAAAGCCGGCGATGTCGCGGCCCGGCAGCATGGCCTGGGCGTTGCGCTCGCCGTACTCGCAGTGCAGGCGCATCGCCGGGTCGTTCCTGTCCCGCTCGGAGAGTATGTATTCGGTCAGCGCGCTGTCGTGGAGCAGGGCGCTGGACACGAGCGACGTGATCGCGTAGTCGTCCATGCCAAACTGCCTCCCCATCTCCGCGCACAGCACGCCGATCCGCTTGCCGTGGTTCGCGCTCGCGCCCAAAAGGCCGTGCTCCACGATGTCAAGCGCTATCGTGACGGCCCGGATCAGCTCGTCCATCCTGATTTGCAAATTGCCCAATTCCAGCGATCCCCTTCCCTCGCGGCGCCCTCCCTCCCCCGCAGCCTAGCAAGCCCGCAGGCCCGCAGACCTCCAGCCCTGCATACCTGCAGGCCCCCAGTCCCGCAAGCCCCTGCGGAGGGCGCGCCCGAAAATCTCGCCGGCAACCGTGATGCTACTGGCACCTGGCACTAATAGTTTACCACTTTTTGCGCATTTTTATCGCGTCACGCGAAAATCCGATGCACCTTGCATAATCTGCAAAATCTGCGAATTGCGAATTGCGGTGCAAATTGCAAATTGCGGATTGCGGATTATGCGATTGTGCGAATCATGCGAATCATGATTCGCATGATTGAAAAAAAAGTTGACAAACACAGTGGCAAGCAGTATTATTTATTCAGCTGGTTTTAGTTCGTTTTGCACAAAGTCAATAGCCGCAATCAGTGCAGATAAGTATACTTATCTGCACTTTCTGTTTGCCCGTTTTTGCGCTAAATTCTTCTCCAATTATACCACGTAACGCCCAGTATTTTCACGCAAATCAGTTGAATTTTTGTACGTATCGCACTATTAATTTTTAGCGCCATTCATTGCAGATACCTATAGGTATCTGCAATGCGCAGGCCGCCTGAAATAAGGCAAATGATTAGGGCGAAAATTATACTCGTGTTCGATTGGAAATTCCGACCGCAATTTGCGGTCGGACAGAGGAAATGAGTATTACTGACTCGCGTTTACTGTAAATTCAAATGCTCGTCAGTATACTAATAGAAAAACATAAATCATGAAAGGTGGTAATGCGGAAATGCAAAGGTTCAGAGTAGGGAAGGGAATGGCGGCGCTGTTGGCCGTCGCGATGTTGCTGGGCAGCCTGGGGCTGCCGGCCGTAGCGGAGGAGCTGCCGCCGGCGGAGGAACCGGGTTATACGGACCCCGTGGAAGCAGGGGAAACCGCCCCGCCAAGCCTTTATTACGGCCCCAGCTACACTTTTTTAGGCACTAGGGCGGATGCCGTCAATGTGACGCACGAGCTTCAGACCATCGAGAACTACCAGCGCCTCAGCTACCGCTACACGATTGACGGCACGGAGCCCACGCTTGGCTCGGCTGTCCTGAGCCCGGCGCGAGAATTCCGCCAGGGCATGCACAATTTCTACGCCAGAATTACGCTCCAAAACCCGGCGACGGTAAAGGTGATCGCGATCGCGGACGGCATCCCCAGCGCGCCGGCGGAATTGGCCGTCAACCCGGATAGGGTCGCGTCTAGCGCGGCTTACGGCGTTTTTCCGGCCAACAATTTCCCGGCGTCAACGACGCTCACATGCGCCTTTCCCGGGCAGAATAGGGCGCAGATTTACTATGCTACGGGCGAGGCGTCTTATGACTACGCAAACGGCAGGCTCGCCGGAAATACTGGCATAACAGTCAGCGAGCAGAGCGCGCGGTACACGGCAGGAACCGCCATCTCGCTCACCGCGCCGGCAAGCGTAAACAGGGCGTTCGTCATTGAGGCGCTCGCGGTTTACACGGGCCAGGCCGGCGAAAAATACAGCAGCCGCTCGACGCTGTACTTTGTCTCCGACCCGAACTTTGAGACATTGACGGCCGCAAATGTGGACAAGGTGGTCAAGCAGATGTCGCTTGAGGAAAAAGTGGCGATGATTATGCCCGGCGGGAGCCAAGGCTTGCCCAACACGGGAGTGGCGGGCGGCTCGGCGGCAAACGCCCGCCTTGGAATACCAAAGACGGCCCTGTCCGACGGCCCTGCGGGCGTCAGGATGGGCAGGAACGCGACCGTATGGATATCCCCTGCCGGCATAGCCTCAACCTGGGACGAAAAGGCCATGGAGGCAGTGGCGGAGCGCACCGGCGTTGAGGCGAAGCACTACGCCGTTGACGTGATGCTGGCCCCAGGCATGAACATATACCGCAATCCGGCCGGCGGGCGCAACTTTGAGTACTATTCCGAAGACCCGGTGATCACGGGAACTGTCGCGGCGGCGTACACAAGGATGCTTTTGGGGAGCAACATAGGCGTCTCGCTCAAGCATTACGCGGCAAACGGCCAGGAGAACACCCGCCGGGGAGGGGAGGAGATCATCTCCGAGCGCGCCCTGCGCGAGATATACCTGCGCGGCTTTGAAATGGCCGTGGAGGAGGATCCGTGGACCGTCATGGCATCCTACAACCAGATCAACAGCGCCATATCGACGTCCAATAAATGGCTAATGACGGACGTCCTGCGCGGCGACTGGGGGTTCGACGGCTATGTTGTCTCCGACTGGGGCGCGACCGTCGATCCGGTAGAGGCTGTCAAGGCGCAAATGGACATGACGCAGGCATCCGGCATGCCGAAGCGCGTGCTCGACTGGGTGTACTCGGCGCCGGACGCGGCGGAAAAGGAAGCGCGCACGCAGCTTGTCGAGAGAAGCGCCAAAAACATACTGAATACCGTTGTAAAAACCAATTCGTTCAAAGGCGTGTACGCCGATTTGACAGCAGGCGAGATCACCAGCCGCAGCACAGGCTTTTCGAGTTCTGAGGTCTACCTGGCATCAAGAGAGGTGAACCGCAGGGTAGCCGCCGAGGGCATGGTCCTGCTCAAGAATGACGGCCGGACATTGCCGCTCGGGGTTGGCCCGAACGACGACGCCACAGTCGCCCTCATCACGAGCAGCAAGGCATCCGGCGGCCAGGCGTCCGGCGGGCTGCTCATCCAGGGAGGCGGCAGCGCGGCTGTGACGTTCAACGCAAGCTATGTCACGCCGCTCGCGGGGGCGCTTGGGAACGGGGGCTTCAATGTCGTCTACAGCAGCGCCGACAACGCGGCGAACGTGACGGCGGGCGCGGCCAGCGCCGCCCAGGCCGCCGGAACGTTCATATTCGTCATGTCCCGCCCCGGCCAGGAAGGCACTGACGCCACCGCCGCAGACTTTGACATGTCGGCGCAGGAGCAGGCCGTGTTCAGCGCGTTCGCCGACGCGTTCCACGCCGAGGGGAAAAAGGTGGTGGCGTTGCTCAACTGCGGCTCCGCCGTCAACACCCAGCTGTTCAACGAGAAGGCGGACGCCATACTGCATGTCTGGCTCGCGGGCTCCGAGGGCGCGAACGCAATAACGGACATTCTCAATGGCACGGCAAACCCGTCCGGAAAACTCACGCAGACGTTCCCCAAGACGTTAGTGGACAGTTCGTCCATTGCCATGTCTAAGCATAGCGGCCTGTCATGGCACAGGGACGACCCGTCCCCGATACAGTCCAGTATCCTCAGCTGGGGCACAAACCCAAGCTACTTCGACGAGGGGGTATACGTCGGCTATCGCTATTTCGACACGTTCGGCATGGAAGATCGCGTGGCGTATCCATTTGGCCACGGCCTGAGCTACACGACGTTTGAATTCTCCAATCTTGCGCTCAGCAAAAAGACATTCTCCCCAACGGACGAAAACGACACGATCACGGCTACAGTCAGGGTTACAAACACGGGAGAATCCGCTGGCAGAGCGGTCGCAGAGCTCTATCTCAGCGCGTCTTCCTATGAAGAAGAGGGCCGGCCGGCCAAAGAGCTCAAGCACTACGCCAAGACAGCCATTTTGGAGCCGGGCAAGTATGAGGATGTCGCGTTTACGATAAGCAAGCGCGATCTTCAGTACTTCGACGACGGAAATTCCGCAAACGTGCTTGAAATCGCGAATGGGAAGAGCACGGTGCAATATAGCGCGGGCGCCGGCTGGACCGTGGCCCCGGACACGCGGTTTACCGTCACGGTTGGCGGCACGTCCGACTCGGCTGTCCTCGCGGAACAGGGCGTGTCCGGCGCCTTCACCTATGGGGCGGAGATAGACGCCGAGCTTGTCGCGCTCGCAGAGGAGCTGGCCGGGGCGATCGCGGCTGCCGGGGAATTGACGGAGGCCGACTACACGCCCGCCTCGTGGACGGGGCTGGCCCAGGCGGCCGGCGCGGCGCAGCAGCTGCTGGGCGGCGCGAGCTACACGAAGGAGCAGCTGGAGGCGGCGATAGCGGAGATAGCGGCCGCAAGGCTGGCGCTTGCCGCGGTGGCGGACAAGGCCGCTCTGGCCGCGCAGCTTGTGGCGGCGGACGCCATAGAAAACATAGGCATATACACAGAGGAGAGCGCGCTGGCTTTCGTGGCGGCCACTGCGGAGGCGCGGGCGGTCATGAACGACGCCAACGCGACGCAGGGCGAGGCCGACGCGGCAGCCGCGAAGCTGGGGCTGGCGATAAGCGGCCTTGAGCTCAAGACGGAGCCGGGCGACAGCGCAGCCCTGGAGTCCATGCTGGACAGCGCTGTGGCGGTCGAGACGGTCGTGTTCACGGACGAGTCCGCGGGGGAGCTTGAGCTTGCCATAGGCGCGGCGCAAGCGGTCGCGGGCGACGCGGGGGCGGCGCAGGCGCAAATAGACGGCGCGCTGGCCGGCCTTTCGGGCGCGATTGGCGGCCTTGCGCTTAAAGCCGAGTTTGTGCGGTACGCGGAGCTGACCGATCTTCTGATTGAAATCGCGCAGACGGACGGCACGCTTTACACCAAGGCGTCGTGGGACGCGCTGCAGGCCATAGTGGTCGAGGCGTGGGAGTTCCTGGCCGACGAGGCCGATGCGCAGGCGCAGCCGCAGGGCGGCGATCCATACGCGCCGGCGTCCGAGCCGATTGACGGCGAAGAAGGCGGCGAAGACGGCGGGCTGCAGCCGCTGCTGTCCGTGGCCGACGCGCGCGTGCAGGAGCTGATAGTCAAGCTGACAGAGGCGAAGAACAGCCTCCGGCTTGCGCCGGCGGCAGTGCCGGGCGGGCAGCGCGAGATCACGGGCGGCGTTCACGCCCTGGCGGATAAAAAGACGATGTACGCTGAGGAAATAAACGAAGGCGAGCTGGCTTTCGCGCAGTTCGAGTTTAAGGGCATCGGCCTCCAGCAGATAGGCACGCTGGCGCTGAGCCTCACGTACAAAGCGGCTGACGTTTCGGCGCACGAGTTTGCGCTGCCGCCGGGCGACCCGCAAGTTTACGACGAATGGATGGATCTGGTCAACATGACGGTGGCCGAAGTTACGCCGAAGATTGACGGCTACAAGACGTTCAGCATCGTCATATATGCCAAGGAGGGCGTGAAGCACTTCAGCGTCGCGAACGGCGCTCCGCTGCTGAACGTGAAGCTGACGGCCGCGACGAACGAGTACAGGACGATGTCGCTACTGCTGAGCTGGCTTGACGCTGCCTACTACGACGACGGCTACGAGGGCGGCAACGAGGGGCTGCAGGCCAAGGAAACGCTGTCGCCGACGATGGCGAGCACGCTCCTCGACATATGGAGCCGCTTCGACGTGAACAGAGACGGGAAGGTTTCGATCCTCGACCTGAACGCGGTCAGGCAGTATCTAGGCCAGACAAAGGATCCCGTCACGGGCTGGGCCTCGCCGCTCATCGAGCGCTGCGACCTCAAGCCGGACGGCGAGATCGACATCGACGATCTGACGCTCGTGATGGCCAAGTACAACGCGGGCCTGTAGGCGAAACGCGCACGGGCAAACGCGGTGCGCAGGCAAAACGCAAACATACAGAACTCCGGCAGGCAGGGTTGCCCGTTGGGCAAGGCGCCAACGGGCAATCTGCGGCGGGCATAAAGAAGCCTGCGGGCTTTTGCCCATAGGGAAGATGCCAACAGGCGTCTGGCCCATTGGGCGGGCCGAATAGGCGCAAGATCCATGGGGGCAGCGCGGCGGTGACATTCAGCGCCGACTATACGGTGGACATCAAGACCGGCTTTGAAAACGCCGGCTACGCCGTGCGCTCCGAAACCATCAGGCGCCACGCCGGGTGATCCCGGCGCGAGCAGCGTCGTTTATGGGCGGGGAGACGGGTGGACCGTAGGCCGTTTAAAGCTGTGAGGGGGCAAGCGCTGCGATGTTGCAGAGCTTGCCCCTTAATTACATTATCTCAAATTACACATTATTATACATTTTTAAACGTATTTTTACGAATAATTAATAAATGCTTATGGCGCGCTTAACGGCTAAATTTGGCCGCGCAAATTTGCTTGGGGCCGCGAAAGCCTGATTTTTCGCGGCTTTCGGAGTCGCGCCCGCGCACCGGGCGGGAGGCGCGCCCGGCTTTGCCGGTTTGGCCCCGCGCGAGCCGTGGTATGTGGTATGCAGACAGCTTGGGAATCTGGCTTTCGCAATAGACAGCTTGAAAGCTCGGCTTGATTGGAAGCTTGATTTGACTGTTGGAAATCTGACTTGGAAGGAAACATTACATGGCTATAGTTTTGCAGGCAAGCGACGTCAAAAAATACTACGGGGGCAAAAACAACGTCACGAAGGCGCTCGACGGCGTTAGCTTCGGCGTCGGCGAAGGGGAGTTCGTGGGCGTGATGGGCGCTTCCGGCAGCGGCAAGACCACATTGCTCAACTGCGTTTCCACGATCGACCGGCCGACCGGCGGCAAGGTCGCGATCGGCGGCGCGGACGTCACGGCGATGCCCCCCAAGGCGCTGGCGCGGTTCCGGCGCGAGGCGCTGGGCTTCATATTCCAGGACTTCAACCTGCTGGACACGCTGACGGCGTTTGAAAACATAGCGCTCGCGCTGACGATCCTCAAGCGCCCGGCCTCCGAGGTCGCGGCCAGGGCGAGGGATGCCGCCGGGATCCTCGGCATTTCGGATGTCCTGGGGAAGTTCCCGTACCAAATGTCCGGCGGGCAGCGCCAGAGGGTCGCGTGCGCCCGCGCGATAGTCACGCGGCCCGCGCTCGTGCTCGCCGACGAGCCGACAGGCGCCCTGGACTCCAAGTCCGCGAGGGCGCTGCTGGAATGTTTCCGGCGGCTTATCGCCGAGCGGAACGCGACAATCCTGATGGTCACGCACGACGCGTTTGCCGCGAGCCACTGCGGCCGAATCATATTCATCCGCGACGGCAGGCTGTTTTGCGAGCTGAGCCGCGGGGCGGGCGAGGCGCGCAGGAGCTTTTTTGAGAGGATTATCGAGATCGTGAGCTCGCTGGGGGGTGACGAAAATGACGTCGGCTAGTTTCGCATGCCGCAACGTGAGGAAAAGCATGCGCGACTACGCCGTCTACTTCCTCACGCTCACGCTCGGCGTGAGCCTGTTCTACGCCTTCAACGCGCTGGAGAGCCAGCAGGCCCTGCTGGACGCCACGAACCTCCAGGCGCGGGTGTTCCGCGAGCTGGGGGGCGGGATGGGCGGCATTTCCGTCTTCGTCTCGGCGATTCTCGGCTTCCTGATCGTCTACGGCAACCGCTTCCTGATCCGCCGCCGGAAAAAGGAGTTCGGGGTTTGCATGGCGCTGGGCATGGAGAAGGGGCAGATATCGCGCATCATGATCGCGGAAACCGCGCTCGTCGGCGCTTTTTCGCTGGCGGCGGGGCTTGCCGCCGGCGTCGCGCTCTCCCAGGGCATGGCCATGCTGACCGCGAGGCTGCTGAACGCCAGGATAGTCCGGCTCGCGCTCGTGTTTTCGCCTGCCGCCGCCCTGAAAACGGCGTTTTTCTTCGGCCTGCTCTTTCTGCTCGTGCTGATCTTCAACGCGGCCGCGATCGGCAGGCAGAGACTGATCGACCTCATATACGCGGAACGCAGGAACGAGCGCTTCAAGCCGCCGCGCCTGCTGCTCTCGGTCGCGCTGTTCGCGGCGGCGGCCGTCTGCCTCGGCCGCGCGTACTGGATCGCGTTCTCGGACGGCGCGAGCCTGCTCGCGGACATCGGCAGGCTCGGCTCCGCGATAGCGCTAGGCGCGGCCGGCACGTTCCTGTTCTTCTTTTCGCTCTCAGGCTTTTTCCTGAAGCTGATCCAGCAGAGCAAGGGGCTGTACCTGAGGAACCTGAACATGTTCGTGCTGCGCCAGATCAACAGCAAGATACACACGGCATACGTGTCCATGTCCTTCGTGTGCCTCATGCTGTTCGTCGCCATCGGCGCGATGTCGTCCGGCATGGGCATGTTCGCGTCCATAAACAGGCAGATGCAGGAGAGCGCTCCGTTTGACGCGACGTTCAGCGCGCGCGCGGCGAAGGGCGGAGCGGGCGCGGGGGGCGCGGAAAGCGGCGCGGGGGGCACGGGGAGCGGAGCGGGCGGCAGAGTTGCCGTGGAGGTGGCCCGCGCGGGCGGAAATGGCGAGAATGGCGGCGCCAGCGGGAATGGCGAACACGGCGGCGCTGGCGCGTGGGGCAGCTATTCCGGCGGCTATCCTGGCTATGACCTGATGGCCGCGGCCGCAGAGGCCGGCGCCGATCTGAGCTCATTCGCGCAGGATTGCCTGGCGGTGCGCTTCTTCGACGCCGGCGTGCGGCTGCCGCTTGACGTCGGCGGGGAGCCTGAGCTCGCCAGCGCTTTGGTCATAAGGCTCTCGGACTACAACGCGGCGCTCCGCATGCAGGGCATAGAACCCATCGCGCTCGCCGAGGGCGAATACGCCATAAACTGCGGCGCGGCCGGCAAGGCGCTGACGGACGCCGTCAGGGCATACGCGCTGAGCGGCGCGGCCGACGCGCTGCCAGAGCTGGGCGGCGCCACGCTGAGCACGGAGCCGGGCGGCTTTTACACGCGCGCGATCGAGGTCATGCAGCACCGGGAATACGCGGCGGCGATAGTCGTCCCGGACGCGCTGGCGGCTGGCCTGCCCGCCGCGCGCGACGCGCTGATCGTCCGCTATCGCGGCGGCGCCGGCGGCTCAGTGGGCGCAGGCGAATCTGGCAACGAGGCGGGCGGCGCGAGCGGCGAGGCGGGCGAATTTGGCGACGGATCGGGCGAAACGGGCGGCGCAGGCAGGCCAACCGGCGCGACTGGCGAAACGGACGGCGCAGGCGAATCTGGCGACGGATCGAGCGAAACAGGCGGCGCAGGCGATATTGGCGACGGAGCGGCCAGCGCAGGCGGCTCGGAGGCCCCGGACTACGAGCGGATGTGCAGGAGCGCGCTCGCCCTGCTCCAGCCCGCCGCGAAGGCAAAAGGCATAGACCTGCGGCTGGAGACGAAAGAGGGGATATTTTCGGTCAGGGACGCCGCGACGACCATGGTTTCATACATAGCCGTCTACCTGGGGCTGATATTCATCATAGCGGCCGCCACCGTGCTCGCCATCGGGCAGCTGTCGGAAGCCAGCGACAACGCCAGCCGTTACGGGCTGCTGCGCAAGCTTGGCGCGGACGAGAAAATGCTGCGCGGCGCGCTGTTCGCGCAGACGCTCATATA